>CALXEM010000070.1 GCA_944387335.1 uncultured Clostridia bacterium
AGGCATGAAGCACTCGCGCTCAACAGGCAGTTTAAACTGGTCAAATCCGAGCTCAAAGCCTTTCGGTGTCATAGCTTTGTCCTCTTTTTGCAGGTAGATAAGTCTTATATAAGCACTGCCGGATTCAGGCATTGTGAACGGTATCTTTATAGATGCTCTCTCGTGAGGTTTAACTGACGGAACGCTTGCATTGCCGCGCTGTGTCACCTCACCGTCAACACTTACCTCCCACTCCAGAGTTATCTCCTTGTCGGCGTCGGTAAAGTCGAGAATATTCCACAGTGTAAACTCGCCGTTTACAATATCCTCAGCAAATGCGCGTACAGGACGGTTTACATTTTTGAAGCCCTTTAAGCCTGTGTGAGGAGTTCTGTCAGGATATACAAGTCCGTCAACGCAGAAATTGGAGCTGTGCGGATATTCTTTAAAGTCGCCGCCGTATAAAAACATCTCTTTTCCGTCTTTGTCTGTGCCGTTATATATAGCGTGGTCGCACCACTCCCAAACAAATGCGCCTGCAAATCTGTCGTGCTTGTGTATGAGGTTAAAGTATTCCTCCAAATCTCCCGGTCCGTTGCCCATTGCGTGTGAGTATTCGCACAGCATGTACGGACGGTTGTCGCCCTTAAAGCAGTTAAATCTGTTCTTGGCCATGCGTACCTCTTCACCCGAGAATATCTGCTCATCTATAAACTTAGGTGAAGAATACATCTCGCTTATAACGTCTGTAACCGAGAAATCAGGATCGGTGCCCTCGTCATACCACATATTTTCGTAGTGCAGAAGTCTTGAGGAGTCGTAGCTCTTAACCCACTTGCCCGCTCTGACAAAGCACTCGCCGAAGCCTGACTCATTTCCCATAGACCACATGATTACGCAAGGGCGGTTTTTGTCGCGCATCACGTTTTTCTGTATACGGTCGAGAATGGCAGGGGCAAACCTCAAATCGGACGCTATGTTGCCGTAGAACTGGTTGTCGTATCCTCCGTTGCGGCATACAACACCGTGGCACTCTATGTCAGACTCGTCTATAACGTAAAATCCGTATTCATCGCACATCTGTGTAAACAGCGGCGAGTTAGGATAGTGCGAAGTTCTTATTGCGTTTACATTGTGTTCTTTCATCAAGCGCAAATCTTCCAGCATGTCCTCAATCGTTACGGCATATCCGCGGTAAGGGTTGCTGTCATGTCTGTTTACTCCGCGGAATTTTATCGGATTGCCGTTTACTTTTATAACGCCGTTGTCAACAGTTATCTCCCTTATTCCTATCTTCTCGTATATTACCTCGCCCTCAGATTTCATCACAAGTGTGTAAAGAACAGGATTTTCCGCATTCCAGAGCTCAGGCTCGTCAACTGTAACGGTTATTTTGCTGTCAGCTGTGCCCTCTGTTATTTTGTTTTCTTTATTGTCAAACAGTGCATACTCTGTCTTTGAAGCGGCGGTATATTCAATATCAACGTCAATTACAGCTTTGCCGTCTTTGAGAGATGTGTGCACAAAGTAGTCACGGATATGGTTTTTCGGTCTTGAGAGGATATATACATCGCGGAAAATACCGGACATTCTGAATTTATCCTGGTCCTCAAGATAACTTCCGATACCCCATTTGAGAACGAGCACGACAGCGGTATTCTCACCGTCGTTTACATACTTTGTGATGTCAAACTCACTTGTTGAGTGGGAAACCTGTGAGTAACCTACAAACTCGCCGTTTATCCAGAGATAGAAGCAAGAGTCGACTCCCTCAAAGTTTATGTAATAGCTTTCGCTGTCGTTCTTTTTAATCTCAAAATCCCTTGCATATACTCCGCACGGATTTTCATACGGAACATACGGCGGGTCAAACGGAAACGGATATTCTACGTTTGTGTACTGATGTCTGTCATAGCCGTGGTTCTGCCAGTTTGACGGAACAGGTATTGTGTTTATTGATATTTCCTTTGGTGTGAGTTTAAAAAAGTCCTCGTCCAAATCGCTTATACCGTTTTCGGAGTATTTAAAGTTCCAGTCTCCGCTGAGCATAGTCAGTCTCGATGAATTTTTCCTGTCCTCACATTCTGTGTCTTTTTCGCAAAACGGTATGTAATATGCTCTGTTTTTCTCGGCATTTACATTCTGAACGGAAAAATCTTCGTAGTAGTTTGGTAATTTCATTTTAATGTCACCGCCTCTTTATTTTTAAGCCGTAGTTTAATTCACAATAAAACTCCTTGAAATACTGATTACAAATACTGAATTTCAAGGAGTTTTAATTTCCAATTAAGTTATAGCATATTTAATTTTATTATTCAACCGATATTGAAAAAAAGAAAATCTAAATTAAACGCTCTTTTATTTTCTCAATATCTTTTCCATAGGCTTTCCTTTGGCAAGCTCGTCTATCAGTTTATCCAAGCAACGTATTTTACGCATAAGAGGGTCCTGTATTTCGTCAATTTTACAGCCGCATATACTCCCCTTAATAAGTTTAATTTTAGGATTTATGCTAGGAGCTTCATCAAAAAAGGTTTTGTAATCAACATCCTTTAAAAGCTGACTGTTAAATGATTCATCGTTATACCCTGTCAGCCAGAATATTATTTCGTCTACTTCCTCTTTTGTACGGTTCTTTCTCTGAGCTTTCGCACAAAGCAGTCCATATATTTTTGAAAGCTTCATTGAAAACATCTTCTGATTCTCCATTTTTCTTTTCTCCCGTATAAAAACTGATTATCTTATAATATATTTAAGGAAATATATTATCCATATATGCACAGGGTAAAATACATAAAAGCCGTACTGGAGCATCTTTGAGCCGTAGCCCTTTTTGCCGTTGTATAAGAGTATCGGAATTATGGCAAATACCATCATCCACTGCGGCTCGTCCAAAAGTGTCTGCCAGCTTAGCGGCTCAAATATAAGTCCTATTGTCAACAAAAGGCTTCCGACAACATAAAATACAGTCATTTTAAGCTTTTTGCCGTAGCAGAAGTAAAATACAAACACCATCATAAGTCCGTACAGCGACGCTTCAGTAAACAGCATAAAGGTTGAGAGAAATATAACAGTTGGCAAAGCGTAAAGATATGTTCTGTACCTGTTGTTCTGCTTTATATATTCGAGCACATACATAATTGTAAGTCCGACAGCAAGCGAGAGAAATATGTTGTTGTTTATTTTCTGCACAAGTCCCACACTGTTGTTGAAAAGAAAGCTTCCGAACGCCATAATTCCCGCAAAGAGATACATTCTAAGAATATATGCAGGTCTGCTGTGTGTTTTGAAAAATCCCTCAACGGACAAAAAGAAGAATACGGGAGCAACTATTCTGCCCAAATATGTAAACATCATCGGCATATTTTCAAGATAATAATAGCAGTGGTCGAGCACCATGAGCACAGCCATTATAAATTTAAGCGCATTTGAGCTTAAACCTATGCCCTCACGCTTTATATCCTTATATTCAAAAAGCATAACTTCACCCTAAAATCAATATTCAATATAGTCGCTGTCGGTAATTCTGCGCTCCTTTACAACGCCCACTCTGTACGCCTCCAAAAGCATTTTAAGATCATCTATTCTCGATTTCATCTCATTGCCGTCCTCTGTATCTGAGACTTTTTTTCGCACATTTACTGTTTCAAATATATTTGATGTAGATATTATATCCTTGTTGTTTTCAATTGCTGTCTGTAAATTTTCAAACGGCTCATGGGAGATAAGGCGCATTCCGTGAGAGTTATATATCAGCGTATATCCCGCTATTCCCGTTGTAGGCTGATAAGCTCTGCAAAAACCGCCGTCTATAACTATCAGCTTTCCGTTTGCCTTTACAGGGCTCTCACCGTCCTTTGTCTTTACAGGAACATGACCGTTTATTATATGGCTTATATTTTCGTCAAGTCCGAATTCTCTTAATATATTCGAGCAAACCTCTTCATTGTCGGTAAAGCTGTAATAAGGGTTTTTCGGCTCCTCCCTGACAGACTTATCCTCGATGAGGTATTTTTCAAATGTGGACATCTTATTTCTGCCGAACAGCGGCGAGCATTTTCCGCACCAGAGATACCACATAAAATCTCTGCCGTTTTTCCTCTGCACAGACTTTTCCTCACCGAAATACGCAAGCCTTGCCATAGACTCGGCGTAGTCCATGAGCTCCTTGCCCTTTAAAGCTCTGCCGTCAAAGTTTACCGTTGTAAAAGAGCCGTCCTTTTGAAGCGGAATACAGCCGTGGAACAGTAAATTGGAGTTAAAGCACAGGTAAAGTCCTCCCTTTGCATATAAAAATCTGACGTGCTTTTGCAGTTTTTCGCTCTGTATAAACGACGCCTTGAGCGCGTCCATGCACTTTTCTTCCTCAGGTGTGAGCTCGTACGGATTTTCGGGGTTTACTGTCGGGAAATTAGTATCCTTTATTGGATATGTCTTGCCGTCCAGCATTACGGTATTGTTCTGAAAATCTATCTTGTCTAGTAAAAGCCTGTTCTCCATACCGTACTCAGGGTGCTTTTTAATAAGCTGCCCCTCGAGCTTAAAGAGCATAACAGCTACTGCCTTGTGTATTTTGGCTATGAGGTTCATATCCTTTTTCTCATAGTGCTGTTTTGCGGGATTTAATACCTTTGCGGCAAAGCACTGGCAGTCATCATCGGCATATGCCTCCTGTGCAAACATTATAAGCGGGCGCAGGTTTATGCCGTATCCCGTTTCTATAACGTCGAGGTTACTGTACTGAAGAGTTACATTCAGAACATTTGCTATACACGCACGGCTTCCTGCGGCTGCGCCCATCCAGAGTATATCGTGGTTACCCCACTGTATATCAACACTGTGATGATTTATAAGTGAATCGAGTATAATGTCAGGTCTTGCACCGCGGTCAAATATATCGCCTACTATATGAAGCCTGTCCACAGCAAGGTGCTTTATAAGCGAAGCCAGCGCCGATATAAACGCGTCGGCTCTGTCAATGTCAATTATAGTGGCTATTATTCTCTCAAAATACAGCTCCTTATTTTCCACATCGTTTGTGTGCAGGAGCTCGTCTATAATATACTCAAAGTCTTTCGGCATGGCGCGCCTTACCTTTGAGCGCGGATATTTTGACGCAACAACCTTGCACACCTCAATGAGCCTATGCAGAGTTATTCTGTACCAGTCGTCTATGTCGTCGTTTTCCTTTTTTATAAGCGCAAGCTTTTCCTCAGGATAATATATCAGCGTTGCAAGCTCGCTTCTTTCGCTTGCAGATAAAGTATTCGCATATACAAGATTGACTTTTTCCTTTATAACGCCCGAGGCATTGTTGAGTATATGTAAAAAAGCCTCATGCTCGCCGTGCAAATCACTCATAAAGTGCTCTGTACCTTTAGGCAAATCCATAACTGCCTGCATGTTGATTATAGATGTTGCGACCTTTTGTACAGTGGGGTATTCTGAGGCCAAAAGTTCAAGATATTTTTTGTGTTTTACTATTTCTTCGATATTGGATTTCATCGGCGCATCTCCTTTGCTTTTATAATGCAAAACCGTTTTCGGTCCTTTTTTATTTTATGATATAACTTTTTAAAAACAATGTCCAGTAAGTAAAAAAATAACGCCATGAAACTGCATTTTTACAATTTCACAGCGTTTTATTTTAATTATTTATCACTATCTTCTGTGTTGTTATTTTTGTTCTCAAGTCCGACTGTATCCTGAAATACAACCTCGTCCTCGTCGAGTTCTTCCTCTTCCAAATCATTCTGCTCAAAATACGGTTTAACACAGTATTTATACACATACTGATATGAATTAAAGCAGGTTACAAATGCAATAAGAGAAAAACCTATTACAAGTAAAACTGCACATGAAACAGGGAAATACCAATATGCCAAAAATGTCATAATGCCTGTTATAATCAGTGTTATGGCGTTTGTTTTCATTCCGACTACTGCAAAAATAAACGAGTTTTTAATTATATCAATAAATTTAAGCTCAACTGTAACCATGAGCAGGTAAGGATAAAACGAAGCAAACAAAAGCACTACTGTAAATACAAGTGTAACTATAAACGGAATAAGCATTACAGAGCTTTCAGGTACTTGATTCCAGTAAAACAGCAGAGATACAACACATATAACAGTTATTATAGATTGCAGTAAGCTTACTGCAATAGCCTGTTTCCAGTTTTCCTTTACATTGTCCATAAAGTCAGACACCATAAATACAGGATTTTCGGTTATAAGGTTTTTTATTATATATGTCATTCCAGCCATTGCAGGTCCGCACAGAGCGCTTCCAACTGCAAATACCATAAATATCTTTATGAGGTCATAGCTGTCCTTTAAAAGGAAAAGTCCGATAAGTACAGGTATAAGGCTTATAACCGCAGTAACAGCTACAAACAAAAGGTTGACAGTAATAAGCTTGCCTATTTTTCTTTTAAGAATATCAAAAAACAAAAACGGTCTTTTCTTTTGAGGCGCATATTTGCTGACACCTTTTCCCTCTTTGGTATAGTTGTGAAACAAAGCCATTGTTTTATTCTCCCTTTTACTTTATTTATCTTTATTTATTGACAGAATGTATGAGCTTCCAAGCATCTGTCTTACATCCTTTACATCAACGCCGTTTTCCATCATGTGATATGCAAGTGAATTGCGGAAAGTGTTAGGCGTAACGTCCTTTTTTATATTCAGCTGACTACAATAACCCTTGAGCATTTTCCACATTCCCTGACGCGTCATTCTCTCCCCGCTCGGATTAAAAAACAGCGGCTTTTGCGATTGCAGACTATCCTCATTTAAAAAGCTCAGATAAATGTCTATCGTATGAGCCGCCAGAGGATATAGCGGAATTATTTTTACAGATTTTTTAGTCTTTAAAAAAATAGTCTGTTCTTTAGAGTCGTAGTCCTCCATATTGAGCGACAGTAAATCTGTGACTCTCATCCCTGTGGCATACAGCACCTGAAGTATAGCTCTGTCGCGCCTTCCCTTGTTGGTAGCGGCATCGGGTATATTAAAAAACATCATTATCTCATCTTCTGAGAGAATGTCAGGTGTACGCTCTGTGTCATTCTGAGGCTTGCCGACATCTAAATTCAGAGGCGAATATCCAAGCCACTCCATATACTGTGAAAAGCATTTTAAAGACGATAAAAACCTCGACACCGTGGCTTTTGTCTTGCCTTTTTCCAAAAGGTACTGCGTATATGGCTTTACACCCTCCTGTGCGGTAAAGCCGTTTTCCTCTATGTATGCGGCATACATGTTTAAATCCCTTGCATAGGACTGTATTGTATTATTCGATTTATTTTTCTCAGTAAGATAACTTACAAATCCGGCAATATGCTCGGTCATTACATATTCAGCCCTTCTATTTAAGATTAAAAATCACGTAAAACGCGCCGGCATTTAAAAGTGCAAAAACAGCGCACAGCACCGCATATACTATGTATTGAAAAAAATATCTCTTTAAAACAGGTATAAGGTCTCTGTTATTTGAGGCATCCAGCTTAGAAAAGAAGCACGATGCCAAATAAAGCGATGAACGCGACGCCATAATAACGGTAAATCCCGATATAACAGACGCCGGCATAAGTATAAACAGAGCCAAAATAAGATTTACTCCGTTGGAACTTGTGTAGAGATATGCCGCTGTAAAGCCTATACCTAAACCGTAAAAAAGCGGAGTTAAAATTATAACAGGGTGCGACACAGCGCAAAAGCCCATAAAGAAAAGTACGGCGTACATTAAAAACACAGGCATAAACGACGATATAAACATATCGTAAAACGATTTACCCATTCTTGCGTTTATATAAAGCGAGCAAAGCGAAGCTATGCTGTTCTGTGCGTCCGCCGACGACGCCGAAAAAAAAGACGTACCTAAAAATACACCCGCTAAAAACAGGCAGGACAAAAAAACCGTCTTTTTATTGGATAACACAAATTCATATACTGAGCTTAAAAACTCTCTCTTTACCTTTATAACACCGAGCATTTTTACATTCCTCCCATAAGCAGTAAAGACAACATGTCCTTTTAGTAATACTTATAGAGTTTTTTATAAAAATATTCTCAGCGCAATAAAAATAAATTTTCATGCTTTAGTCAGTGCTGTAAAAACGCGGCAAAAATATTTTATAAATTATATAATTTAAATTTACCGTGTCATAGTATTATAGCATATTTCGCCGTTATATGACAATGATTATCTCAGTGTATTAACAATTTATTAAGCTTCCCTACCCTTACAACGACCAAAGAGGCAAGCACACAGAGAATTGTATCTGCCGGAAGAGTTATGAGAAAACAGTTTACAAACACAACTCCCCACGACACATAAACACCTAAAAAGAAATTACTCATCATGTAAAAATACAGCATTCCGCTTAGATACATCACAAGCATTGCTATAAAACAGCATATAAATATATTCAAAAAATTCTTTTTCTTTATTTTTGATGACAAAAATCCTACCGTAAATGCAGACAAGGCAAAGCCAATTAAAAACCCGAATGTAGGCTTTAAAATATATGCAGGTCCTCCTCCGGAGGCGAATATAGGTATACCGATAATACCTAATATGAGGTATACAAGAACGCTTGTAAAGCCGTTTTTAGCTCCGAGTATCAGTCCTGCTATCAAAACAAAGAAAAACTGAAATGTAATGTGCATAGGCATTGGCTGGATTGGAATAACTACCTTGATAAAAGCTCCTGCTGCAATGAGTGCTGTAAAAAAAGAACAATAGATTATTTTTTGTAAATTTCCTTTGCTGCGCATTATTTTTCACCCTTCTTCCCCTTTACTTTCTATAATATAATATCACATCAAAGCAAAGAAGCAATAACCAACTTAAAATATATAGGCCGTTATCTATAATTAAATTTTAAAAAAATACGCCGGAATGAAAACGATACATTCCGACGTTTTTTACTATTAAATTTATTCTACCGGAAAAGTAACAGTTACAACGGTACCCTTACCCGGCGTGCTCACAAGCTCTGTATTTGCGTTGTGGCAGGCAGCGGCGTGTTTTACTATTGAAAGTCCGAGACCAGTACCTCCGATTTCCTTTGAATGGCTTTTATCAACACGATAAAAACGCTCAAATACACGTTCCCTGTCCTTTTCGGGAATACCTATACCGTTATCCTTTACTGAGATCTTTGCAATATTTTTACCGTCATTGAGCTTGGTGACTGTTATGTCAACCTTACCGCCCTTGCGGTTATACTTTATTGCATTGTCGCACAGATTGTATATCATCTCGTCGAGTACTTTTCTAATACCCTTAATACTTACACTGTCGCCTGAAACAGAAACGGTTATGTCATTTGACTGCGCTGTACTTTTAAGGCGTGCCGCTGTTTCGGATGCAAGATCAAGCAGGTTTACATTTTCTCTATCATGGGCAGGCATACCCTCGTCGAGCTCAGAGAGCTTTATTATATCGTTTACAAGAGTTATAAGACGTGTTGCTTCTTCACATATAGAGTGTGAAAAGTCCATTACATCCTCTCTTGCAACTTCTCCGCTCTCCATAAGCTGAGCAAAGCCGTAAATAGAAGTAAGAGGTGTTTTGAGCTCATGCGAGACATTAGCCGTAAATTCGCGGCGCATTGTCTCCATCTCTTTTTGCTCGGTTATATCAAGTATTACGATTACACCGCCTATAACAGAGCCGTTTTCATAGACAGGGTTGGCTATGAGCCTGCACTCACGTCCTTTTAAAGTCAGCTCGATTTTTGAATATTCACCGTGCAGAACATTTTCTGTCATTTTCCAGAAGTCCTTGCTTCTGTTCCACGATAAAACAGTCTCGTTTGACGACGGAGAGTTTTTATCAAAAATACTGACTGCCGACATATTCCATGTTATAGGGTGCGCTTTTTCGTCTATTACAAGAATACCCTCTTTCATGTTCTCTGTCACAAGCCTGAACTCCTCTTGTTTTTTTACTGCTTCCGCTGACTGAGTATCTATCTTTTTCTGCTGATTTTTTATTCTTTCAACAAACGGCAGCAGCTCATCATAACACGAATCATCATTGTCGCCGTTTAAGTCGTACGTCATAAGTGGCTTAACAATGCTTTTTGAAGCGCGCGATGCTATAAACGCTGAAAGCGCTACCGCAAATACAATTATTCCTATTAAAAACGGCATTGACTTTTTCATAACAGACCACACTGTATCCTGCGGCGCTGCCAGTCTCAAAATATTTCCGTTGTCCATTCTAACGGTATAGTAAACTGTCTTTTCCAAAAGCGTCTGAGAGTATCTCTGACTGCTTCCGACACCGTCTTTTATTGCCTCCTGTATCTCTTCACGCTCCAGATGATTTTCCATTTCTGAAATATCGGCGCTGGAATCGTAAAGCACATCTCCGTCTTGAGAAATAATTGTAACTCGCCTGTTATCGGGTACGGGATCGTTTAAAAATTCATAGTCGCCCTTCTCTGCCGTTGCCGCCAAATAATCTGACTCCAACGCAAGCTCGTCTTCCAGATTATCTTCAAACTGTGTATAGACAACACCGAAAACAAGCAAAATACTTGCAAAAAATACTATGAGCGACGCCGTACATACCGAACGGAATATTCTCTTATACATCGTCTCTGCCCTTTATCTTATATCCGATACCTTTCACTGTTTCTATACAGTTTCCTGCATCTCCCAATTTCTGACGCAGTTTTCTGATATGTACATCAATGGTGCGTGTTCCTCCATCGAAGTGGTATCCCCATATCTGACTGAGCAAAACATCTCTTGTGAGAACTGCTCCGTCCCTTTCAAGCAAAAGGCACAAAAGCTCATATTCCTTTAATGCAAGTGTTACATCCTTGCCGTCAACTCTTACAATGTGTTTTGACGGGCATACATACAGACTTCCGACAGTATATGAAACAGGAGCGACAGTTTCTTCCTCAGAACGCCTTAAAACAGCGCGTATTCTTGCAATAAGCTCCATCATACCAAACGGTTTTGCTATGTAGTCGTCAGCACCCATATCAAGACCTGTTACCTTATCAAACTCGCTTGACTTTGCAGTAAGCATGATTACAGGCAGATTTTTTGTCTGAGATGATGAACGAAGTTTTTTAAGTACAGACAATCCGTCCTCTTCAGGAAGCATTATATCCAAAAGTATAAGCTGAGGCTTCATATGCTTCATTCTCTCCCAAAACTCTGAAGGACAGGCAAAGCCCTCTGTTTCAAAGCCTTCTCTTTTAAGAGCGTAGCATACAAGCTTTCTGATATTGTTGTCGTCTTCAACCAGATAAATCAATGTTCTTCCTCCCGAACAGCAATTAAATATATGATTATTTTAACACAATAACCGATATTTTTCGACGCCTGTATTTTATATTTTAAGTAAATAAAAATCAGTCTGCCACTTTTTCCTCATGAGAACCGGTAATGCTGTAACATACCCACTCTGCGATATTTGTAGCATGGTCGCCTATACGCTCAAAGTATTTTGCAATCATGAGCAAGTCGAGGAAGATTTCACCATTATCAGGCTCTCTGCATATTTCGTATGTAAGCTCTTTTTTTACTGTATCAAACAGTTTATCTACATTGTCATCATAGAGTATAACTGATTTAGCCAAGGATAAATCTTTTCTTACAAAGGAATCGATACTGTCAGTTACCATTTTAATAGTATGTCTTGCCATTTCACCGATATAGTTGCGGCTTTCAATGCTGTATGCTCCAACATACGTGAGAATTTCCGCAATATCAGATGCCTGATCGCCTATACGCTCCATATCTGAAATCATCTTAAGTGCTGAGGATATAACTCTCAAATCGCGTGCAACAGGCTGCTGCTGCAAAAGGAGTTTCATGCAAAGAGCTTCTATATCGCGTTCTTTTTGGTCTATCTGCTCATCTGTCTCCATAACGAGCGGGATAAATGTCATATCGTTTTCAATAAGGCTTTTTGCTGCCTTTGAGATAGCCTCCTCACAGAGTCCACCCATTTTTATAAGCTCTATATTAAGAGTCTCAAGCTGCTGATCGAATTTGTTGCGCATTATCCGAACCTCCCTGTAATGTAGTCCTCAGTTCTCTTGTCTCTCGGAACGGAGAACATGGACTGTGTATCAGAATATTCAATAACTTCTCCGAGCAGGAAAAACGCTGTGTTATCTGCTACACGTACTGCCTGCTGCATGTTGTGTGTTACCATGATTATAGTATAGTCTTTTTTCAAATCCATTACCAAATCTTCAATTTTTGAAGTTGAAATAGGGTCCAAAGCAGATGTAGGCTCATCCATCAAGAGTACATCCGGTTCAACAGCCAAAGCTCTCGCTATACATATTCTCTGCTGCTGACCGCCTGAAAGTCCGAGAGCGCTCTTTTTAAGTCTGTCCTTTACCTCGTCCCAAAT
>CALXEM010000071.1 GCA_944387335.1 uncultured Clostridia bacterium
CTAAAAACGACGTATATCCAATGGCAATTACAGCAACAGGTCACGACGAGGTGTTCGTAGGAAGAATCCGCCGTGACGAAAGCGTTGACAGCGGTGTAAACCTCTGGGTAGTTGCAGACAATATCCGCAAGGGCGCTGCTTCAAACGCTGTTCAGATTGCAAAAGCTCTTATTGAAATGTGGGAGAGAAACTAATTTATCCTTAACTTTAAAAAGGTGATTAAATTATGAAAAATACAATTTTTACAGGCTCTGCTGTAGCAATAGTTACACCTATGAACGATGATTTTTCCATAAACTATGCTCAGCTCGGAACACTCATAGATGAGCAGATAGAAAACGGCACAGACGCTATCGTAATATGCGGAACAACAGGCGAATCCGCTACAATGACTGACGATGAGCACATCGAGGCAATACGCTACTGCGTTGAGCGCGTAAACAAGAGAGTTCCCGTCATTGCAGGAGCGGGCAGTAACGACACCGCATATGCAGTAATGCTTTCAAAGGAGTCGAAGCAGTTAGGAGCAGACGCACTTTTGCACGTAACACCTTACTACAACAAGACTTCTCAGCTGGGACTTATAAGACATTTTAACGCTGTTGCAGACGCCACCGACCTGCCTGTAATTCTTTACGATGTACCGAGCAGAACAGGTGTGGGCATTCAGCCGCAGACATACCTTGAACTTAGCAAACACCCGAATATTGTAGCTGCGAAGGAGGCAAGCGGAAACATATCCGCTGTTGCAAAGACAATATCAATGTGTGGTGACGCTCTTGATATTTATTCGGGCAACGATGACCAGATTGTACCGCTCATGTCTCTTGGCGCTAAGGGAGTTATATCCGTACTTGCAAACGTTATGCCGCGTCAGACACACGATATCTGCCAGCTTTTCTTAGATGGCAAGGTAAAGGAGAGCGCACGTTTGCAGCTCGATTTGATGGGACTTATAGGAGCGCTTTTCTCTGACGTTAACCCTATCCCTGTAAAAGAGGCTTTAAATCTCATGGATAAAAAAGCAGGCCCTTGCAGACTTCCGCTAGTTGAGATGTCAGACAGTGCAAGAGACGCTCTGAAAGCCGAGCTTATAAAAGCAGGACTTATCAAATAAATCAGGATTATAAAAAGGGCTGCTCAAAACAGCCCTTTTTTGACAATGTGAAATGAATTATAAAAATGAAAAGAGGTAGTTTTATATTATGACACGCATTTTACTGACAGGCTGCGGAGGAAAAATGGGCCACGTTGTAGCAGATGTTGTAAGCGGCAGAGACGACTGCAAAATTGTTGCCGGAATAGATTTGAGAAGCGATATTTCCGCTGATTTTAACGTATATAAATCATTTGACGAGTGCAAAGAAGAAATAGACGTTGTAATAGATTTTTCACATCCGTCTGTTACAGACTCAATGCTCGACTACATATCCGCAAATAAAATTCCTGCCGTTATCTGCACAACAGGTCTTTCCGAGGAGCAGGTAAAGAGAATACATGAAGTTTCGAAAACAGTTCCTGTATTCTACTCTGCAAATATGTCACTCGGTGTTAATCTGCTTGTAGAGCTTGCCAAAAAGGCTACGGCTGTTTTGGGACTAGACTTTGATATAGAGATTGTAGAAAAACACCACAACAAAAAAGTTGACGCACCGAGCGGCACAGCGCTTATGCTTGCTGACGCAATAGCTTCTGTAACACCTTATGAGGCTGAGTATGTATATGACAGACACGCTGTACGCAAGCAGAGAAGCCGTGAGGAAATAGGCATACACGCTGTAAGAGGCGGAACAATAGTCGGTGAGCACGAAGTTATATTTGCAGGAAAAGATGAGATAGTAACACTCTCACACAGCGCCCGCTCAAAGGATGTGTTTGCAGTAGGTGCAGTAAATGCCGCTGTATTTGTAAGCAAAAAAGGCGCCGGACTTTACAACATGGGAGATATGCTCTCCGAGTAAAAAATATCCTTACTTTCACTTGACAAACCAAAGAATATAAAACATACTTTTATTGAATACAGATATTCAGAATATGGATATCAAAAATATCTGTATTCTGTATACGGAAAGGATTGGGTTGTCTTATGGATTTTGTAACAAAGCTAAGAGTAGGCGAGGACATCGCCCTTGTAACCTTTAATAAAATAGAAAACGACTTTACAAAAGTTGCAAATGTGTTTGAGGAGTTTTCAAAGAAAAAAATCGATATAGATATGATTTCTCAGGCGGCACCGCAGGGGGACACTGTCAGCATATCGTTTACAATGAACGACAGCGACATCGGCAAGGTGTTTGAGATAATAAAGACATTGTCTGTAAAACCGCTTGTAAGCACAGGTAACTGCAAAATACAGCTTTACGGCGAAGAGATGCCGGGTCACAGCGGAATAGCGTCGAGGGCGTTTTCGGCAGTGGCAAAGGCAGGCTGTCAGGTTATGATGATAACCACATCTGAGGTTGATATATCGCTTTTGGTTACAAAGGAGCACTTGACCGATGCTGTAAAGGCACTGGAAAGCGAGTTTAATATATCTTCAAAATAAGCTTTTATCGGAATTTAAAAAGGAGATGTTTGCGTGAATTCTACGCAGAGAAGAGAAAAAATACTTAAACTGCTCAAATCGGCTGATACACCTGTAAGCGCTACTGCAATAGCAAATGAATTTAACGTCAGCAGACAGCTTATAGTAGGTGATATAGCATTGCTGCGAGCAGGCGGAGAGAATATTTCGGCTACTCCGAGAGGGTATATTCTGCAAACATCAGCAGAGCACGGCGTTGTAAAGACAATAGCGTGTCGCCATTCCGACATGGAGATACTCGATGAGCTCTACACAATAGTTGACAACGGCGGAGCAGTACTGGATGTCACGGTGGAGCACGCTGTATACGGTCAAATCTCCGCTAAGCTGCATGTCTTTTCAAGATATGACGCTGACGAATTTTTAAATAAACTTAATACCTCAAACGCGCCCCCGCTTTCAAATCTTACGGGCGGCATACATCTGCACACTGTTTCATGTAAGGATGAAGCGACGTTTGAGAGAGTTATATCTGCTTTGAAAAACAAAGGATTTTTGCTCTGAGTTTAAAAAGAATAATAAGTTTAAAAAGCCTGAATTTAAGACATAAAAATCTTAAATTCAGGCTTTAATAATGCACAATTTAAAAGGTGTACAGGGGATAAAAATGGTTGTTTTACAGATTTTATTACATGTGTCTTGACACCTGACATGTCCATTGTATAATAGTGTCAACAGAATTTTTTTGAGAGAGGGATATATAATATGTCTAACCGAAACAGCCGCACCTTTTCCATGATAATCTCAGCTTTGCTTATTGCGATAGGTATAATCATACCTATGTTTTTCCCTAAAATAGTGCTTGAGCCTGCGTCGTTTACACTGGCAAGCCATGTGCCTGTATTTATAGCAATGTTTATTTCACCGTCTGTCACATTGGCTGTCGCATTGGGAAGCACCGTGGGATTTCTTTTCTCAGGACTGCCTATCGTAGTTGTTCTGCGTGCACTCACTCACGTAATATTTGCTCTTATCGGTGCAGTATGGCTCAAACGCCACCCGCAGACATTCGATTCAATGCCGAAGCTGTTTTTGCTCGGATTTATCGTTTCTGTAATCCATGCGGCCGGTGAAATGGCAGTTGTAATCCCATTCTATTTCGGACAGGCTATGAGCAGCGCTTACTATCAGAAAGGCTTTATTGTTGCAGTAGTTCTTCTTACAGGTGTCGGAACAGTAATTCACAGCATGGTAGACTTTGCAATATCAGTTGTAATATATAAGCCGTTAAAACGATATCTTAAAAAATAAACAGAATAAAAAATTGCGGGAACATCGGGATTGAAAACGCCGGTGTTCCCGCTTTTCTTTTTGCAGAAAGGCTTATTTTTCACCACATTCAGGGCAGTTACATAGTATGAAGTATGCTTTTATCCATATTATAAAGCGGCGGAGGAGGATTATAATGGATAATATATCAAACTGCCTTGTGGTGGAGGGCGGTAACCGTCTTTACGGTGAAGTGTCCGTGCATGGGGCAAAAAACAGCGCGCTCATAATACTGGCGGCAACTCTGCTTGTTGACGGTGAATGTGTGCTGCACAACTGTCCTGATTTAACGGATATATCTGCAACAATTAAAATTCTCAGACATTTGGGGTGTAAAGTAAAGCGTGAGCGTGATACAATTATTGTTGACGCAAGAAATGTTGAGCGTTACGATATTCCAGATGACTTAATGCGTGAAATGCGCTCCTCAATAATATTTTTGGGTGCAATTTTAGGACGTATGTCAAAGGCAAGGCTCTCTTATCCGGGAGGCTGTGAGCTCGGTCCGCGTCCGATAGATTTGCATATATCATCTTTAAAAAAACTCGGTGCAATGATTTACGAAGAACACGG
>CALXEM010000072.1 GCA_944387335.1 uncultured Clostridia bacterium
ACCGGGAGTTACAAGAGGTAAACAGTGGGTTAGCCTTGATAAGGGAATAGACCTTTTGGATATGCCGGGTGTGCTTTGGCCTAAGTTTGAGGACAGAAGCGTCGGAGAGAAGCTTGCATTTACAGGCGCAGTAAAGGACGATATACTTGATACCGAAACACTTGCTGGCAGACTTTTGGAGGTGCTCAGAGAAAAGGGCTATCTTCCGCTTGTCTGCACAAGATATAAGCTCAATGAAGCTGATTTAACCGATAAAAACGGTATTGAAATGCTCGAAGCAGTCGGAAGAAAGCGCGGTATGCTCATATCCGGCGGCGAGGTTGACATTGAGCGTGCGGCTATAATGCTGCTCGATGAGTTCAGAAGCGGAAAAATAGGCAGAATAACGCTTGATTTGCCGCAGGACGAGGAGAATAATGAAAATGCCTGATATCAATATGCTTGAAATAGAAAATGCCTGCCGAGAAGAGGGATTTTTAAATATCTGCGGTGTGGACGAAGCCGGAAGAGGTCCGCTTGCGGGACCTGTTGTAGCGGCGGCTGTAATATTGCCCGAAAACTGCGAGATAGAGGGGATAAACGACTCCAAAAAACTCTCAGAAAAAAAGAGAGACGCACTCTTTGACGTTATATGCGAAAAGGCGCTTGCATACGGTATAGCATTTGCCGACGAAAAGGAAATTGACGAGGTCAATATCTTAAACGCTACATTCAACGCCATGAAGCGTGCTGTGTCCTCACTTAAGGTGAAGCCTGACATAGTGCTTGTTGACGGAAACGCAGATCCGGGACTTGACATTGAGTGCAGAACTATTGTAAAGGGCGACGCTAAATCCGCTTCCATTGCTGCGGCGTCAATTTTGGCTAAGGTGACGAGGGACAGGTTTATGTGCTCACTCGATGAGAAATATCCTCAGTATCAGTTTAAAAAGCATAAGGGTTATCCCACAAAACTGCACTATCAGCTGTTGGACGAGTATGGTGTGAGCGATGTACACAGACTGTCGTTTCTGAAAAAGTGGCAGAAGGCTAAAGAACAAGAAAATGGATAGACGTAAATCTGCTGAGACTGGAAAATTCGGCGAAGAATACACTGCAAAATATCTTTTGGAAAACGGATATGAAATAGTCAAATTAAACTATCACTCACAGTACGGCGAGATTGACATAATCACAAAGAAAGACGGTGTACTGTCCTTTGTGGAGGTAAAGACGCGTTCAAAGGGATATATGTATGAGCCTGTCTATGCAGTGAGCCGTCAAAAAAGGGAAAAGATAATAAAGACGGCGTACTGCTATATCATGGAAACTGAGTATGACGGCGCTGTCAGCTTTGATGTGGCGCTTTTAGTTGTAAACGGGGACAGAGTAGAGCAATTTAAATATATGGAAAACGCATTTGAGGCAATATTTTGAGAGGAGTGAAGGCATGAGCTTATATGCCATAGGCGATTTGCACCTGTCATTTGGTGTGGATAAGCCGATGAATATTTTTAAAGGCTGGGAAAATCATGTTGAACGAATCGAAAAGAGCTGGAGAAGCGCTGTAAAAGAGGGCGATATTGTAGTCTTGGCGGGGGACACCTCATGGGGTATGAGCCTTGACGAAGCGTTAAAGGATTTTCAGTTTATAGACAGTCTGCCCGGTGAGAAGTATATTTTAAAGGGCAACCACGACTACTGGTGGAACTCCAAAACCAAAATGGAGAAGTTTTTTAAAGACCATGAGCTAAATTCTCTGCATATACTGCACAACAATTCTCTCAGAACAGATGACGGCATTGTAGTCTGTGCGAGCCGCGGATGGCTTTTTGAAAACGGTGAAGCTCACGATAAAAAGATCCTTGCAAGAGAAGCAGGACGCCTTGAACTTTCTATACAGGACGGTATAAAAAAATTCCGCGAAGGGGATAGACTTGTAGTGTTCATGCACTATCCGCCTGTTTACGGAAGTGAAATTTCAGAGGAAATTTTAGAGGTTCTGCATAAGTATGAGATAAAGCACTGCTTTTACGGACATATCCATTCCGCAGGATGCATGTATGCGCTGAACGGCGAATTTGAATCTATAAATTTTAAACTTATATCTGCAGACGGACTTGGTTTCAGTGTTTTTAAGGTCCAACTCTGAAAAAAGACCGCTTCGGTATAAAAATTTAATAAAAAATATTGGCAACGCAGTATTAGTGTGCTATAATAGTACGGAAAATTGCGTAGCAATACTAATAGGAGGAAGTTGAAAATGAATCTGACTTCAAATAATAAAATTGAGACAAACAAATATGAGCTGCAGATCGCAGTAAACGCTGAAGAGTTTGAAAAAGCAGTTGCTGTTGCTTACCGCAAGAACGTTTCCAAAATAGCTGTTCCTGGCTTTAGAAAAGGTAAAGCTCCACGCGGTATCGTTGAGAAAATGTACGGCGAAGGCGTTTTCTATGAGGATGCTGTAAACGCTCTTTATCCAAAGGCTTATGAGGACGCAATCATCGAGTCCGGTCTTGAGCCAGTTGACGCTCCAGAGATTGAGATTACAAGCGTTGATAAAACAGGATTTAACTTCAAAGCAGTTGTAACTGTTAAACCTGAAGTAGAAATAAAAGATTATAAAGGTATAAACGTAACAAAGAAGGTCAAAGCTGTAACTGATGAGGATGTTGACGCTGAGGTTCAGAGACTCCGCGAGAGAAACGGCAGAATCGTTTCTGTTGAGGACAGAGCTGCTCAGGAAGGCGACAATACACTCATTGACTTCGAGGGCTTCATCGACGGCGTTGC
>CALXEM010000073.1 GCA_944387335.1 uncultured Clostridia bacterium
TTGTCAAATATTACAGAGCCGTCTTTGATTTCATATACAGGATTTTCGCCATTGTGGAGAGTGCTCTCCTCGTTGAGAATTTCAACAGTACGTTCAGCAGATGCCTGAGCTATTGTCATCATAACAACTATCATGGACAGCATCATAAGGCTCATGAGTATCTGCATGGAGTATGTCAAAAGGCTTGTAAGCTGTCCAGTTGTCATATCTCCGCCGACTATCATGTTAGCGCCGAACCATGAAATTAAAAGTATAGATGTATATGCACATGTCTGCATGAGAGGCATGTTGAATGCTATGAGTTTTTCACCTTTTGAAAAGAGAGTAAAGACATCAAGTGATGTTTTGTTGAATTTTTCAATTTCCTCTTTTTCACGTACAAAGGATTTTACAACACGAATACCTGCAATGTTTTCCTGTACTACATTGTTAAGTTTGTCGTAGAGGGAGAAAACTTTTTTGAGTATAGGGAAAGCGTGCTTTATTATAAGAACAAGCAGTCCGAACAAAACAGGGCTTATGCACAGGAATATAAGAGAGAGCTTAGCATTTAAGCTGAAAGCCATTGCCAAAGCAAAGATAAGCATGATAGGGCTTCTTATGGCTACTCTTACAAACATCTGATAAGCGTTTTGCACGTTTGTTACATCGGTTGTAAGTCTTGTGATGATACCGGATGTGGAGAATTTATCAATATTTGCAAATGAGAAATTCTGAATACGGTAGTACATGTCTTTTCTGAGGTTTCTAGCAAATCCCGCAGAAGCTCTTGCTGCGTAATTTCCGGATAGTGCTCCGAAAACCATTGATATAACGGCGCAAAGAGCAAGCAGAACACCGCTTATCGCAACGTATGTCATGTTACTTTTGTTAATACCGTTATCAATCAAAGCTGCCATTATGAGCGGTATTATGGTTTCCATGACTACTTCCAAGGATACAAAAATTGGCGCGAGAATAGAATCACGTTTGTATTCTCTGACGCATGATGCCAGTTTTTTAATCATTTTTACGATCATCCTTTCTTAAAATAAAATTATATAGAGATGTAAGCAGGCTAACTTATTGTGTAAAAATAAAAAGCATAGAATGCTTTATTTGTTTTGTGCACTTACATTGCAGATGTTTACTGAAGATTTGCCTTTATCTTTTCTAAGATATTTATAAAAGTGGTTATTTCCTCATCTGAAAGTCCGTATGTTAAAAGATTTTCTATATATTCTACTTTTTCGTGAAATTCGTTTTGCTTTGTCAAAGTCTCTTTGGCAAGAGAGAGCTTTTTAAGCCTTGCGTCTCGCATTACGGACGAACGTATTATAATTTTTTTCTCTTCAAGACTTTTTAACATTCTTGAAGCAGTTGAGCGCCTTATACACAATAAATTTTCAATATCTTTTTGAAAAATCTCTTTATCTCTGTTTTGATAAAGATAGTCTATAACGCGTCGTTGTGTATCAGTTATTCTGTCCTTTGGAGGGGGTGGAAGTATTTGAAATATTTTTCTTTTAAGCAAATTTGAAACAACCCTCATCTCATATCCTATGTGAATATCTTTCATATATATCACCTCCAATCAATAAAATGTTATCTAGCTAACAATTTAGATTTTAATTCATTTTATATATAGTGTCAACTAATTAAAATCATTTTTACAAATCTTCCAAAAAATAATGCAATAATATATTTTTTTAAGAAATGATTTATATATAAAATAAAAATCACTGGTATAAAAATACTTTTTATGATACAATACGGTTAAATAAACAAAATAAATGACTGACATAGGCGGGAGGATTTGTTATGGCAGTAAAACAGCTTTCTGTATTTGTTGAAAATAAACCGGGAAGACTCAGTGAAATAATCTCAGCAATCGGTGATAACGGTCTTGATATAAGGGGAATGTCGCTTTCCGATACAACAAATTTCGGTATATTGAGAGTAATTGTAGACGATCCGGAAAAGGGCGAAAAAGCTTTGACAGATGCCGGAATGACAGCTTCAGTGACAGAAGTTATTGCTGTCGGTATAGCCGACCGTCCGGGAGGACTGTCTGAGGTGCTTAAACTGCTCAACAGTGAAAATATAAGTGTAGAGTATGTCTATGCATTTATAAGCAGAGAAATAAAGACAGCATATGTCATTATAAGAGTAGATGACAATGACAGAGCGGAAAAAATACTGCGTGAAAAGGGCGTATCAGTTCTTACTGATAAGGATATTCGCTCAATGTAATTTTAGGAGAAAAATAAAATGCATTTTTCAAAAACAGCAGGATACAACAGGGACTTTTTAAACGCCAATATGATGGGACCTAACTCAATGCTTATTCTTGAGGAGCTATTGCAAAATATAGAGCTTAAAAAAGGTATGAGAGTTCTTGATTTGGGATGCGGCAGAGGTCTTACATCAATTTTTCTTGCAAAGGAATACGGTGTACAGGTGTTTTCACTGGATTTATGGATACCTGCTTCGGAAAACTATGCAAGATTTAAGGAAATGGGTGTTGATGAGCTCGCTGTTCCTATACATGCCGACGCAAACGAAATGCCGTTTGCCGATGGATATTTCGATGCTGTTATAAGCGTTGACGCATACCATTATATAGGAAATAATGACACGTTTTTTGCCGAAAAAGTAAAGCCGCTATTAAAGAAAAATGCTTTGGTAGCTTTGGCGTTTCCGGGGATGAAATGTGAAGTTCATCAAAATGTGCCGGAGGACATGAAGCCATACTGGGATGATGAAGCTCTCAGTATGTGGCAGTCGATTGACTGGTGGAGACCTAAATTTGAACATGAGCTCGATAACATGAACATATGGCAGATGGAGTGCTTTGATGAGGCATGGAGCGACTGGCTTGCAACAGACAATCCATATGCTGTGGATGACAGAGCTATGATAAAAACTGATAACGGCAGATTTATGAATTTAATAGGTATAACAGGAACACTGAAATAGGTTGTTTTGGGCGCTGAATCCGATTGATGTTCGGATTTGGCGCTTTTTTATTTTACAGTGATATACTACATATTTGACAATAGGAAAAATAATATATATAATTAGAATACTAATAGTTTGAATACTAATTAAATTGGGAGGGAGTTATGGGATACACTTTTCATGCGCTGCTGATGGCAAATCAAACACTGTTTAATAAGGATTTGTTTGCACGGTTAAAGGATACTGAGCTCACAATAGGTCATCCGAGAATACTTGACTATTTAAGTGAGCACGACGGCGAAAATCAAAAACAGATTGCAAGGGGCTGCAATATAGAGCCGTCGACCTTGACAACTATATTAAACGGCATGGAAGAAAAGAAAATGATAGAGAGAAGGGCGCTTAACAATGACAGGCGCAGCACACACATTTTTATGACTGAAAAGGGGAGAGGGCTTCAGAAAATAGTGAAAGCTGCTTTTGAAGAGATGGAGGAAAATGCTTTTAAAGGCTTTTCGGAAAAAGAGCAGAGAGAGTTTATGGACATGTTTATAAAAATATACTGCAATATATCTGGAAGGGAAGAAATTTAATTATAATGGAAAAATGTAAACGCTATATTCTTTTTTAAATCGGATTATTCATCAATGCTTTGGGCGTTAGCCTTATTACAAAGGCTGATTTGGGAACATCGCCTATATCGTCGATACCTTATGTGTTAAGTCTTAAATTTCCGTTTACACTCGGTGAGTTTACAATAGTGTTCAGCTTGCTTTTGATTGCACTGCAACTGATTATTTTAAAGAAAAATTTTAAACTGGAGCACTGGCTTCAAATACCTGTATCCATATTGTTTGGATATTTTATTGATTTGACAATGATATTTTTAACTGATATAAATCTTCAGATGTATATTTCAAAGTTTTTGTTTTTGCTTTTGGGATGTGTTGTTCTTGGCTTTGGTGTATATCTTGAAATGCTTTCAAATGTCGTAATGCTGCCGGGAGAATCATTTGTAAGAGCGGTAAATATAACATGGAAAACAGATTTCGGTATCACTAAAATTGTCTTTGATGTCTCTATGACAGTGATTGCTGCCGGATTGTCAATTTTGTTTAACGGACAGTTAAACGGTGTAAGAGAGGGCACTATCATAGCTGCTCTTTTAGTCGGATTTGTTGCAAGATTTTTTGCCAAAAAGCTTTATTTTGCAGAGGAATTTTTGTTTTCGTCAGTTCAACCAGTTGAAGATGCAGAATTGGCTGAATAAAAATATAATAAAATAAAAAAGTCGGGCTTTGTGAAAAATTATAAAATAATGTTGATTTGAGAATATATTTTAGGTAGTATAAAGAAAGATGGGTTTAATGAAAATAACTTGTTTATTTTTTAACAGTCTTGTGATATAATTAGTTCAAAGGCAAGTTAGGGGAAGTCTGTATCCTTATACAGAATAAATCTTGCTTTATTAAATGCGAAAGACCTTATTCATGATTAAAAGTAATGAAAATGAAAGGAAGATTTTTAATGAGCAGCAAAATCACTATTGTCGGCGCAGGCAGCGTTGGCTCAACAATCGCCTACACACTGGCAGTCAGCGGAATCACATCGGAGATAGTTATGATTGATATCAATGAGGAGAAATCTCTCGGTGAAGCGCTTGATATCCGTCAGGGTACTCCATTCTGTTCTCCTGTTTCTGTTTACGCTGGAGAATATAAGGATGCAGTAAACTCCGATATAGTTGTCATTACTTCCGGTGTGGCAAGAAAGCCTGGACAGACACGTCTTGACCTCACACAGACAAATGTAAACATCACAAAGACAATTATTCCTGAAATAGTAAAATATGCTCCGGATGCAATTTATGTAATAGTATCCAACCCTGTTGATATTCTTACATATCAGTTCTGCAAAACAGCAGGTATACCTGAGTCACACATAATCGGTTCAGGTACAATTCTTGATACAGCACGTCTGCGTTCACGTTTGGCTGAGTACTACAACATAAGCCAGCAGAACGTTCACGCTTATGTATTCGGTGAGCACGGTGAGTCCCTCTTTATTCCTTGGTCTTTGGGTAACATCTCAAATGTTCCGATTGAGGATTATAAAGCTTGCCTCACAGACCACGGTGCAAATACTCCTGACCTTGTTTTGGATGAGGTTGAAACTTATATCCGTAAATCCGGTGCTAAGATTATTGCAAGAAAAGGTGCAACATTCTATGCAGTTGCTGTTTCTGTATGCCATATCTGTAAATCAATTCTCAGCGGTACAGATACAACAATGACAGTTTCCTCTATGATGCACGGTGAGTACGGCATTGAGGATGTATGCATGAGTATGCTTACTATTGTAGGTAGAACAGGTATCAAAGGTAAGATAGTTGCTCCATTGACAGACCACGAGGTTGAGCTTATGAGACACAGTGCAAAATGTCTGCACGATGTTATTGAACAGCTCGATTTCTAATAAAATTTATTAACATAAAACTGCTTTGGCACTTCAGAATTTTCTGCAGTGCCATTGCCGGGTTATATCGCTTTTATTCATTACATTGAAAATATAGGGAAAAGGAGCGTAATTCAAATGGAATACCGTATTGAACACGACTCGATGGGTGAGGTAAAGGTTCCTGCCGATAAATATTGGGCAGCACAGACCGAGCGTAGCCACGAGAACTTTAAAATAGGTGTGGGTATTGAAACAATGCCGCGTGAGATAACACATGCATTCGGAATACTCAAAAAAGCAGCTGCTATTGCAAACCATGCTTTAAAGCCTGAAAAAATGACAGACGAAAAGCTCAACGCTATAAGCAAAGCTTGCGATGAGGTTATGAGCGGAAGCTTAAACGAGCATTTCCCGCTTGTAGTATGGCAGACAGGAAGCGGTACACAGTCCAACATGAACGCTAACGAGGTTATTGCTAACCGCGGAAATGAGATTGCTGGCAAAAAACTGCTTCATCCAAATGATGACATCAACATGAGCCAGTCGTCAAACGACACATTCCCGACAGCAATGCACATCTCTGCAGTAATAGCTATTGAAGATAAGCTCTTCCCTGCAATAGATATGCTTATTGATACATTCAAACGCCTTGAGAAAGAGAACGAGGGTATTGTAAAGAGCGGACGTACACATCTTCAGGATGCAACACCTATTTCCTTCTCACAGGAGATAAGCGGCTGGCGTTCTTCTCTTGAAAAAGACAAAAAGATGCTTGAGATTGCTCTGCCTGAGCTCAAAGAGCTTGCTCTTGGCGGTACAGCAGTAGGTACAGGACTCAACACACCAAAAGGCTTTGACGTTGAGGTAGCTAAAGCTGTTTCAGAGATTACAGGTAAAACATTCGTAACAGCACCTAACAAATTCCACGCTCTTACAAGTAAGGATGAGCTCGTATTTGCTCACGGTGCCCTCAAAGCACTTGCTGCTGACATGATGAAGATTGCAAACGACGTACGCTGGCTCGCAAGCGGTCCTAGAGACGGTCTCGGCGAGATATTCATTCCTGAAAACGAGCCTGGTTCCTCCATCATGCCGGGTAAAGTAAACCCAACACAGTGCGAGGCTGTTACAATGGTAGCAGTTCAGGTTATGGGTAACGATGTAGCTGTTGGAATGGCTGCTTCTCAGGGTAACTTTGAGCTCAACGTATTCATGCCTGTATGTATATATAACTTCTTGCAGTCAGCAAGACTTCTTGCAGAAGTAATCGTTTCATTTAACAATAACTGTGCAATAGGTATTAAAGCAAACCGCGAGAAAATGCACCACAACCTGCACAACTCGCTTATGCTTGTAACTGCACTCAACCCTTACATTGGTTACGAAAACGCTGCAAAAACAGCGAAAAAAGCATATAAAGAAAACATTTCTCTCAAAGAAGCGTGTGTCGCACTCGGATTTTTAACTGAAGAAAAATTCGATGAAGTGTTCCATCCGGAGCAGATGATCTGAGTCCTCTCTACGCAATCGCAGGAAATGAGAAAGGAAATGCAATCATGATTTTTAGTTATTATCCAGGCTGCACGCTTAAAACAAAGGCGAAGGATCTTGACAGATATGGTCGCAAAAGCGCAGAAGCACTCGGAATTACTTTAGAGGAAATTCCGAACTGGCAGTGCTGCGGTGGTGTTTATCCTATTTCAAAAGATGAGATAGCAACAAAGCTTTCATCTGTACGCGCACTTGCATCTGCAAAAGAGGCAGGTCAAGACCTTGTAACACTGTGTTCAGCTTGCCACAACGTATTAAAACAAGTAAATAACGATATGGCTAACGATGAAGAGATATGCGCTAAAGCCAACCGTTATTTGGAGCTTGAGGAAGAGTATCACGGTGAGACAAACGTAATTCACTATCTTGAAATGCTCCGCGATAAAGTAGGCTTTGATAAAATTAAAGAGCTTGTAAAAAATCCGTTTACAGGCAAAAAAATCGGCGCTTACTACGGATGCCTTTTGCTCCGTCCGGGAAAAGTTCTTCAGATGGACAATCCTGAAAATCCTAAGATTATGGAAGATTTCATCCGTGCAATCGGCGGAACTCCTGTAATCTATCCTATGCGCAACGAGTGCTGCGGCGGTTATGTAACGCTCGAGGATAAAGCTCTTGCAAACAAACGCAGCGGTAAAGTGCTTGAAAACGCGAAGGATATGGGAGCAGATATGCTCATCACAGCATGTCCGCTGTGCCTTTACAACTTAAACAAAAACACTGACGGATACGATGTTCCGGTATATTATTTCACAGAGCTGCTCGCTGAGGCGCTCGGCGTGAAGGATTAAGGAGGTAGGTTAAATGAATCGAAAAGATAAACAAGAACAGATTCTGCGCATGAGCGGAGTAAACGCACGCAAATGTATGCGCTGCGGAAAATGTTCTGCAACCTGTCCTGCTTATGACGAGATGGAATATCATCCGCATCAGTTTGTCTATATGGTTGAAAGCGGCAACATTGAGCCGTTGTTCGAGTCAGAGTCAATATACAAATGTCTGACATGTTTTGCATGTGTAGAGCGCTGCCCACGTGATGTACAGCCTGCTAAGCTTATAGAAGCAGTAAGAGTTATGGCTCTGCGTCAGCAGGACAACACACACATGAAAAAAGGCGATCTGCCTATGATGCTCGATGAGGATATTCCGCAGCAGGCTATCGTCAGCGCATTTCGTAAGTACACAAAATAAGGAGGAGACAATTAAATGCAGAGAATTGGCGTATTTGTCTGTCATTGCGGTACAAACATTGCGGCAACCGTAGATGTTAAGGCCGTTGCAGAGGCTATGAAAATTGAGCCGGGTGTAGTTTTCTCCACGGATTATCAATACATGTGTTCCGAAGCAGGACAAAACCTCATCAAGGATTCAATTAAAGAGCACAAGCTTACAGGTATTGTAGTTTGCTCATGTTCGCCTCGTATGCACGAAGCAACATTCCGTAAAGCAGCTCAGTCGGCAGGACTCAACCCTTATATGGTTGAGATTGCTAACATCCGTGAGCAGTGTTCATGGATTCACAAAGACATGATACCGGCAACTGAAAAAGCTATCATTCTTGGTAAAGCTGCTGTTGCAAAGGTTCATCTTAACACACCTCTTACAGCAGGTGAGAGCCCTGTTGTAAAACGTGCTCTCGTTATCGGTGGCGGTATAGCAGGTATTCAGACTGCACTCGATATAGCTGAGGCAGGATTTGAAGTTGATATCGTAGAAAAACAGCCTACTATCGGCGGTAAAATGACTCAGATAGATAAAACATTCCCAACACTCGACTGTGCAGCATGTATTTTGACACCTAAAATGGTTGACTGCGCTCAGAATGAAAAGATAAAGATCTATTCATACAGTGAGGTTGAGGACGTTAAGGGCTTTGTAGGTAACTTCAGTGTTACAATCAAACGTAAAGCTCGTTATGTTGATGAGACAAAATGTACAGGTTGCGGTATCTGTACAGAAAAATGTCCTATGAAGAAAGTTCCTAACGAGTTCAATCTTGGTATGGACAATCGTACTGCAATCTACATTCCGTTTGCTCAGGCAGTTCCGAAGGTTGCTACAATAGATGCTGACT
This sequence comes from uncultured Clostridia bacterium, assembly GCA_944387335.1. Classification (GTDB taxonomy): domain Bacteria; phylum Bacillota; class Clostridia; order Oscillospirales; family Ruminococcaceae; genus CALXEM01. The sequence goes on from CALXEM010000073.1 coordinate 9,023, forward strand.
ACTGTAACATGCTCAAAAACGGTAAATGCGGTGTCTGCCAGAAGTTCTGTACAGTAGGTGCTATTGATTACAAACAGAAAGATACATTTGTCGAAGAAAAATACGGCGCAATCGTCGTAGCAACAGGCTTTAATCCTATTAAGCTTGATAACTTTGACGAGTTTGCATATTCACAGAGCAAGGATGTAATCACATCACTTGAGTTTGAGCGTCTTACAAACGCAGCAGGTCCTACATCCGGTACACTGCTTCGTCCTTCCGACGGAAAACACCCTCACACAATTGTATTCGTACAGTGTGTAGGAAGCCGTGATACTTCCGGATGCGGAAAGACATATTGCTCAAAGATATGCTGTATGTACACAGCTAAACACGCAATGCTCGTGCGTGAAAAATATCCTGATACAGAGGTTTATGTATTCTACATAGATGTACGTACACCTGGTAAAAACTTTGATGAGTTCTACCGCCGCGCAGTTGAGGAATACGGCGTACACTACATCAAGGGTATGGTAGGTAAGGTAGTTCCTCGTTCAGACGGTTCAATCATGGTACAGGCTTCTGACTTGCTCTCAAACGAGCAGCTTCACATCAGCGCTGATTTGGTTGTACTCGCTGCTGCTATCGAGCCTGATAAATCAGCTCGTTCACTTGCTACTATGCTTACAGCAAGCATGGATACAAACGACTTCTTTACAGAGGCTCATCCTAAGCTTCGTCCGGTAGAGAGCCCGACAGCAGGTATATTCCTCTCAGGCGTATGTCAGGGACCAAAGGATATTCCTGAAACAGTATCTCAGGCAAGTGCCGCCGCTGCAAAGGTTATCGGACTTCTTGCCAAAGATAAGCTTACATGTAACCCATGCGTTGCAGAGGCTAACGAGTGGATGTGTAACGGATGTTCTTCATGTGAAAAGGTTTGTCCTTACGGCGCTATCACATATTCCGACAAAGAATTCAGAATGCCTGACAGAACTACGGCAATACGCCGCGTAGCTTCTGTAAACCCGGCTGTATGTCAGGGATGCGGAGCTTGTACGGTTGCTTGTCCGTCGGGAGCTATGGATCTTAAAGGCTTCTCGAACAGTCAGATTATGGCGGAGGTTGACGCAATATGCAAGTAAAAGAAACAAACGAATTCAAACCGAAAATTGTTGCATTCTGCTGCAACTGGTGTTCGTATGCAGGCGCCGATTTGGCAGGTACAAACCGTCTTCAATATCCGGCTGACGTCAAAATCATCCGCGTACCGTGCTCGTGCCGTGTCAATCCGATGTTTATCCTGCGTGCGTTCCAGCGCGGTGCAGACGGTGTCATCCTGTGCGGCTGCCATCCGGGCGACTGCCACTACAC
>CALXEM010000074.1 GCA_944387335.1 uncultured Clostridia bacterium
CATACACAGATACATTATATTTCTCTATATACGTTTTTACAGTATTTAATATATCCGCAAAGACTTTTGGCTGCAATTTGCAGTCAGTGTATGGAATTATCTCATGAGTTCTGCGTGCGTAAAAGCCGATCACAACATTGCCGTCTTTATCTCTTTTTACAGGATACTGCGCTTTATTTCTGTATTCATCAATATGATATGTAGACAAAACAGGCAGCGGTTCAATGTCCATTTTTCCAAACTTCTTTATATGATCATAAACCCATTTATGTTTTATACGCAGCTCCTCTTCGTATGAAATATGTCTGAACATACATCCGCCGCATCTTTTAAAAACAGGACAATCTACTTCTATTCTGCTGTCTGACTTCTCCAAAAACTCGTCTATTATGCCATAAGCATAGTTTGTAAGAGGTTTTACTATTTTTGCATTTATTTTGTCACCCACCGCAGTCATCGGTACAAATACAGCACATCCGTCCGATGTACGTCCTACACCGTTGCCTTCATTTGTGATGTCGGTAATAACAAGTTCTGTTATTTCGTTTTTTTTGAGCATATTTTTTCCAACTTTCTTATATTTGTCCTGTTGTTTTATTTTTGTTTTGATATATAATAGTATAAAGGCAAATTATAAACGTTATTAAAACTGCCTTTACTTTATAAGTATATCATAAATTTGCATTAAATGTAAGCAAAAAGGTGTTTTTAGGCATGTTTGAGCTTTCTTTTTAATAGAATAGGGTGAGTAAAAATTGTCATCAAAAAAATATGCAAACTGTGAAAATTGCAGCTACTATCAGTATGACGAATACTGCGATTACTATGTATGTATGATGAGCCTTGACCAAGATGAAATGGAACGTTTTATAAAGGGGACTTTTTATGATTGTCCGTATTTTTCTTTAGATGATGAATACAAAATAGTAAGACGTCAGATGTAGATTTGTATTAAGCCTTAGGAAAGGATGTGTACATATGAAATACAATGCTGAAATTGATGTATTAAAGGATTTGAGCACCTGTATGGTGAGAAGTGCTGAAGTATCTGATGCCGCTGAGCTGATAGAATATTTTAAAAAAGTATCTTCGCAGTCAAGAAACCTTGTACAGGAAGCTGACGAAATCGATTTAACATTAGAACAGGAAAAAGAATTCATTTCATCAAAACTTAATTCTGATAAAGATTTAATGCTTGTTGCCTGTATAGACGGGAAAATAATAGGTACCTGCTCTGTAAATCGAGTATCAAAACATTCACGTTTTTCTCACAGATGCAGTGTCGGAATCGCAATCTTTAAAGAATACTGCGGACTCGGTATAGGCACGCTGTTAATGCAAAAAGCGCTTAAAGCCGCAAAGGAATACGGCTTTGAACAAGTAGAATTAGAAGTCGTAAGCAATAACAAACCTGCTATAATGCTATATGAAAAATGCGGATTCAACACATATGGTGAACGTCCATACGGAATGAAATATGCAGACGGTACATATGCAAATGAAATTTTAATGGTCAAAATGCTCTGACTTTATACATACAAACTAAAAAAGCGGCTGATTTGAATTTAATCAAATCAGCCGCTTTTATCTTTATGGAATTAGCCGTTTAATTTTCCGTTTGTTTTTTCCAAAAACTTCTCTGCATTGACTATAAATCTTGAGTGTGTTCCCGCACCTATTTTTCCGCATTCGTCAAAAGCCTCTACGGAAAAATCAATTCTGCGTCTGTCTATTTCAGTAACAGTTGCTACGGCATATACTTTCATTCCGACAGGTGTTGCAGCATCGTGCGTGCTCTCTATTTTTGTTCCGACAGTTGTATTACCATCGCCTACGCAGTCTTTAACGCACTGTGCAGCGGCACCTTCCATAAGTGCCATCATCATAGGTGTTGCAAAAACAGGCAAATCAGAGCTGCCAACAGCCTTTGCTGTATTATTTTCCGTTACAACTGTTTCAAGCTTATACTGCATTCCTACTGTGAGTTCCATTTTTCTTTCCTCTCTTACCTAAAAAATTAAAAAGCTTTTCTTAAACCATAGTATTCTCTGAATTTTACACCGTTTAATAAGCTTTTCTTTACATTTCTCTGCAGCGACGTATTTTCAGGAGCATTTATAATATCTCCCTGCCACTTATCGCCGAAAACTCGCTGTATTGTCTGATGTGAGCCGAGTTTACTCATCATTCTCACGTCATACAGCTTTTGAAATTTAAGTATATTGCTCTCAGGCGGTAAAACTTCATTTAAAGCCTCGTCTGCCAGCCATGACATAACCGTAAATCCCTTTATATCTACGTCAAAATACTTTTTATAGAATTCCTGTGCCTCTTTCATTGATTCAATGCAATCATCATAGCTGAGCTTACCGTCCTCAGGTATATGCATTTCCAGGGCATCGTCCTTCTCCGAAAGAATTAAAGACCACTCGTCTTTTGAGAGAACAGTTGCCTTTAAATCTATTTTTCCGTTTTCAGAGATATGTACTGTGTATGATTTATCGTTTTCCTCAAATTTTGTCTTAACAATACAGAAATTCTCATCCCACTCACCCTGAGTGTTTAGAGGAATACCTGCCGATGCCGCAACTAGCTTTTTAGAATTTTTATTCTCAAACATCATGCAGTCAGAAACGCTCTTTTTTAGCACATACTGAAGTCTGCCTATTCTGAACAGCTGACAGTTAAAGTGAAGCAAAAGCCAGCCTGTTTCTGCCAAACCGTACTTCCCTGTTTCTTTATAATAGTGCTCGCACCATATACGAATATCCCTCAATGTTGCCTTTAATATGTCATAAGGTAAATTGAGCTTTTCATATTCTTTGGACAGCTTCTTTACAGCAGCTGTAAATAAAAATACATTGAGCATTTCAGAAGGTGTACTAAACTTTTCTTCCACCGTTTTACAATAAGCACTTAAATTTTCATAGGCTGTCTTTCTGTCCGTTGAATTTAAAAATATATCGTCAAAAGCCTTTGACGTAAGCTCTGCAAGTTCATTGTTTTTCGAAAGTGTTTCGCTCAATTCGTCCATTTCTGTTATTAAATCATCCGGTAAATCTAAAAGCTGTAAATGATTTTTATACTCAAAAAAAATATCCGCTTTATTCTTAAACAATGTCATAAGAATCCTCCTTTCATCTATACAAACACTCTGTAATGAATATTATACGTAAAAAAATGTATATTTCAAGACCTCTTATTCAACAAGAGTTGACAAAACGAGCTTTTTATTATATATTGTTTTCTAGAAAATTCAACAGGGGTGCTGTCAGACGGCTGAGAGGATTTTTTCCAACCCATTAACCTGATACGGATAATGCCGGCGTAGGGAGTTTGGATAAAAAGTAATAATTTTAATAATTGTTATTTGTGCCGCTGACTGTTTTTATACAGTCAGCTTTTTATTTGTCTGATTTTAAATCTTGATTGTATTTTCGAAAAAATATTCCATAAACGAAAGGACTAATAAAACATGAACATGACAAAAACACACAAGCTTGCAGAATGTGCTCTGCTTATTGCGATTGCAACAGTGCTGAATTTTATTCAGTTTCCTGGACCGTGGATAAACGGCGGCTCTATCACACTTTGTAGTATGGTGCCTATCTGTGTTATCGGATACCGACACGGTGTAAAGTGGGGACTTATCTCGGGCTTTACATACGGAATTATTCAAATGATTTTCGGTATGAACGGCCTTAAAGGTATTACTCTCGCAACATTTATAGCCGCAATAATTTTGGACTATTTTCTTGCTTTCAGTGTACTCGGACTCTCCGGAATATTCCGTAAAACTATTAAAAATCAGACAACAGCGATTATTGCAGAAACATCTTTTGCAGTATTTTTACGTTTTTTATGCCACTTTATATCCGGTTTTCTTGTATGGGATTCACTTATCAACTCAACAGGCATAAGCTGGTCCGGTATTGTTTATTCGCTTGAATATAACGGCTCTTATATGCTCCCTGAACTTATAATAACTGTTGTTGCAATCACTGTACTGTGTAAGATATTTAATTTTTCAAGCGTTAATTTAAAAAAAGCATAATTTAATTTTTGAAAGTGCTCTTTTACGGGCACTTTCTTTTTTAAATATAAGTTAAATTTTCCTTGGACTGTTTACTTTACAATCAGGATAATATATATTTATAATAGGTAAGTTTTCGATTTATGAAAATTTCGCCTTATAATTTCACTCTGAAAGGAAAAATAAATATATATGAGAAAAACAAAAATAGTCTGTACTCTCGGTCCCTCCACTTCAACTGAAGAAAAAATGAAAGGCTTAATCCTTGCAGGTATGAACGTTGCAAGATTTAACTTTTCTCACGGAGACCATGCACAACATAAAAAGAATCTTGAAATGTTAAGAAATATTTGCAGTGAGCTTGACATTCCTGTGGCTTCCCTTTTGGATACAAAAGGTCCTGAAATACGTCTTGGTCTGTTTGCAGGCGGCTCAGCTCAGCTTAAAACCGGTGATGTATTCACTTTGACAACTGAGGAGATTGAAGGCACTGCTGAACGTGCATCTATAAGCTATGCTAATCTTCCAAACGACATTTCTGTCGGCACAACTATTCTTTTGGATGACGGACTTATAGAACTTAAAGTAACTGATATTGCGGGTAGTGAAATAATCTGTAAAGTATTAAACGGCGGTAAAATTTCCGACAGAAAAGGCGTAAATGTGCCTGACGTCAGCCTTTCCATGCCATATATCAGCCAGAAAGACCGTGATGATATATTGTTCGGTATAGAACAGGGATTTGATTTTATCGCTGCTTCCTTCTGCCGCAGTGCAGACGATATTCTTGAAATAAGAAAAATAATGGACAGCAAAAAATGTGACACTATACGCCTTATAGCTAAAATTGAAAACTCTGAAGGTGTAAACAACATTGACGAGATATTAAAAGTTTCCGACGGCGTTATGATTGCCCGCGGAGATATGGGTGTTGAAATCCCGCTTGAGGAAGTTCCTGTTCTTCAAAAGAAGCTCATTAAAAAGGCATACAACGCAGGAAAACAGGTTATAACTGCAACTCAGATGCTCGACAGCATGATGAAAAACCCACGTCCTACCCGTGCTGAGGCAACCGACGTTGCAAACGCTATCTACGACGGCACAAGTGCTATAATGCTTTCAGGTGAAACCGCTGCCGGTGAATATCCTATCGAAGCTGTACGCACAATGGCCAAAATAGCAAGACGTGCAGAGCTTGACATAAACTATAAGGCACGCTTTTTTAACCGTACGTTTGATACACGTTCAGATGTTACAAACGCTATTTCTCACGCTACATGTACAACTGCACACGATTTGGGAGCTTCCGCTATTATTACAGTTACAAAATCAGGACTTACAGCCAGAATGATTTCAAAATATCGTCCTGAAGTGCCGATAATCGGCTGTACTCCTATTCCTCAGGTTTGCCGTCAGATGAATATGTCATGGGGCGTAACACCTCTTATGATAGACGAACAGGCAACAACGGACGAGCTCTTTGACAGCGCTGTTGAAGCAGCTCAAAAGGCCGGTATTGTAAAGAGCGGAGATATTGTAGTTATTACAGCAGGTGTTCCTCTCGGCATATCCGGTACCACCAACCTTTTAAAGGTTCATGTTGTAGGTGATATCCTTGTTACAGGTGAAGGTATAAACTCCCAAAAAGTCTGCGGCAACGTGTGCCTTGCAAGAAATGAAACCGAGGCCTTGATGAATTTTAAACGCAAGGATATTTTGGTTATTCCGAAAACTTCAAATAATATAATGAGCATTTTAAAGCAGGCTTCGGCCATTGTAACAGAGGAAGAGGGACTCAACTCCCACGCCGCTATTGTAGGACTTACACTTGATATTCCTGTAATAGTAGGTGCTAAAAACGCAACTGATATTCTCAAAAACTCAACTGCCGTAACTGTCGATTCCCAAAGAGGTATTGTATGCCGCGCAGGTGTGGAAAGTGACTGCATGTCTGTTGCCGATTCAATGTAAAATTTATTTTGACTTCCAACATAACACACAGCAAAAAACCGATGCGAAAATATTTTCGCATCGGTTTTTCTATCTTGTAAAATTATTTACAGCATGAAAAAGTAGAACATTTTGTTTCAGAACAAGTTTTGCTCTCACATTTTCCGCCGATTGAAACGGTCTGTGCTGTACATGAAGTGCTGTTATTGTATTTACAGCCCTTTGCAGAACAGCTTATCTCTGTCTGAGGACTCTGTGCACCCATCTGAACACTGTTTGTAGCTCCCTGACACGAAAAGCTTTCACAGCATGTTTCATCGTTTGTATGAGCCATATTTCCTGAAACGGAAATATTCTCAAGACAGCACATCTGTCCTTTATTGTGAATACAACTGTTAACACTGCAGCTTAAATTAGGCATACCGTTATCTTCCTTTCAATATTTTACTGTATCCGCAAAATAATAAGCGGATTTAATAACAGTATGCCCTTTTTAAAAATTTTTATTCTTAAAATTAAAGCTCAGGTGTATCTGTAAATTCTACTGTTGTGCTTTCAGTACCGTCAACTTCAAAAATTTCGATTATATTTTTACCCTTTTTAAGAAGCGGTGCAGGTACATACATAGTTTTTGTAGGTCCGACTTTCCAGTATCTTCCGAGATTAAATCCGTTTATGTATGCAACACCCTTTGAAAATCCGTTGAGCTTTAAGAATGTATCAGCACATTCCTCAACCTCAAACTCGCCTTTGAGGAACACAGGACCGTCTGTGCAGTCTGTCGGGCGGTATACGAGCTTGTGCAAATCGTCCAATGGTAACGGATAAATTTTCCAATCAAAGAGGAACTGTAAGCCAAGTCTTACTCCCTCAGTAATACCCTTGTTGTCTCTTAAGCTTGGTCCGTAGTTTACACGTCCCATATTTTCAACAAGAATATCTATACAGATTGTCTCGCCGTCCTTTGCGCCTATCATTATAGGCTCATTTTCACGGTCGCGGTAAACTACACCCTTTTTCTCACCGTTTACAAATACAACAGCTCTGTCGCGCACTTCCTGAATATGAAGCTCGCGCTCAGGCATAGGACCTGTCACATAGTTTCTGTAAAGGATAAATCCTGTATTCTGTCCAACTCTCTCCATAGGCAGTGTGCATGCGCTGTCTATCGGTGTTGAGAGTGCGTCGAGAGAATTGAAGAGCTTTGCGCTGGAAGTGAGCTCAACCTTACCGTAAGCTTTTTTCGGCAGATTTTCCACATGAATGTCCTCAATCTTGCCGAAGTGCTTTTCAATGACTTCTTTGCACAGATAGTATTTCTCTGTAAGGTCACCGCACTCGCTTACAGGTGAATCGTAGTCATAGCTTGTTACGGTGCAGTTTATCTTGTCATCTCTGTTAGCGCCGTTCATAAAGCCGAAGTTTGTTCCTCCGTGGAACATATAGAAGTTGACACTAGCGCCCATCTCAAGCATCTCGTCAAAGCACTGTGCTGCGTCCTTTGCGTCACGTGTGTGATGCTCGCTGTCCCAGTGGTCAAACCAACCGTTCCAGAACTCACAGCACATAAGAGGACCTGTCGGCTGATGCTTTCTGAGTACAGGGAACATTTCCTTTGGACGTGAACCGAAGTTTGCAGTTTTAAACACGTCAGGCAATGTGCCTGCATTGAGCATGTCGTCCTGAGGACCGTCAGATGTAAAGAGCAGGCAGTCCACTCCCCTTCTTATAAGTCCTTCTTTAATGTGGTTTAAATATTTCTTGTCATTGCCGTAGCTTCCGTACTCATTTTCAACCTGTACAGCTATAACTGGACCGCCGTTTGTGCACAAATGCGGCACAATATGCGGTATGAGCTCATCATAATAGTTGTCGAGCTTTTCGAGATACGGTTTATAGTAACAGCGCAGGCGCATATTCTCATCAGCTATAAGCCAGCCCGGAAAACCTCCAAACTCCCATTCTGCGCATATGTACGGTCCCGGACGAACGATAACTTTGAGTCCGAGCTCGCCGGCAGTTACAATAAAACGCTCAATATCAAGTATTCCGCTGAAATCAAATTCACCCTCTTTAGGCTCATGGAGATTCCACGGAACATAGGTCTCAACGGTATTGAATCCGCAGGCCTTTAATTTTTTGAGTCTGTCCTCCCAGTATTCAGGCACTACTCTGAAATAGTGTATTGCCCCGGAAATAATTCTAAAAGGTTTTGAATCGAGTACAAAATCATTTCCCTGTACACCGAATGTTGACATATTAAAAACGCCTCGCTTTCTTTTTTGCATCCGTTATTTTTATAATCCGAATACTTTTTGTCCATACAATTATATTAAACAGCGTCTACTTTTTCAAGCTTATATTAAATTACTCTTAATTTTTTACATCTCTTATATAACTTTTTACAAGAGATTTTTCCCTTTGGTCATCGCGTTTTCTGAAAAGGCTTGTCAGAGCGGTGCTTAAAACCGGAGCTATCATGCACATAGCTAAAACAATCATTATCTGAGCAGGCGTTAACGCCACAGTACAAAATACATTCTGCAAAAGGCTGTTGAACACGCACATAAAGAGTACCGCCGCCGAAATAAATACAGCACCTACAAGCTTTAAATTATTAAATAACGGTATTTCAAAAATTGTCTGTCTCTCGCTTTTACATTCAAATACATGGATAAGCTGAGTTATTATGAGCGCTGAGAGAGCCGCTGTTCTTGCACAGGTTATATCCTTATACAAGTTCATAAACACACCGAAAACTCCGAGCGTTGTGAGCCCTATCAGCATACCTCTAAATATAATTACGCTTAGAAGTCCGTTTGAAAAAATAGATTCGTCTCTTTTTCTCGGACGGCGTGACATTATATCATCCTCACCCGGCTCAAGCCCTAAGGCTATGGCGGGAAGTGAGTCCGTAACAAGGTTTACAAGCAGTATCTGTATCGGAAGAAGTACAACAGGCATACCCATCAGCATACCCAAAAACATTGTTGCAACCTCACCTATATTGCAGGAGAGCAAATATCTTATGAATTTACGTATATTGCCGTAAATTACGCGGCCTTCCTCAACCGCCGCTACAAGTGTAGCGAAGTTGTCGTCCAAAAGCACTACGTCAGCAGCCTGTTTTGTAACGTCTGTTCCGTTTTCACCCATTGCCACGCCTATATCAGCCTCTTTTACAGCAGGGGCATCGTTTACGCCATCGCCTGTCATTGCGACAATATGTCCCTGTCTCTTTAGCTCTTTTACAATTTTTAGCTTATGAGCAGGCGTTACGCGCGCAAACACTGATACCTTAGGCAAAACCTCTGAAAACTCGCTGTCGCTCATCTCATCAATCTGCGTGCCCGATATTACCATTTCTCCATTTCTTAAAATATTCATCTCTTTGGCTATTGCGGCGGCGGTCACCTTATGGTCGCCTGTTATCATAACTGGTCTTATACCCGCTCTGCGGCAGACTGATACCGCCTTTATAGCTTCGGGACGCGGAGGGTCTATCATACCTGTGAGTCCTAAGAATATAAGCTCCTCCTCTGTTTTTGACTCGCCTTTTTTATATGCCATGCACATCACGCGCATTGCTCTCTGTGCAAGCTCATCACATTTATTTAAAATTTCATTTCTTATATACGGTGTAATCGGCTTTATTCCCTCATCAGTCATAACGCAGGAGCATTTTTGCAAAACTATTTCAGCCGCACCTTTGACAAGCAGATTACTCTCCCCCGAACGATATTTCACCAAAACGGACATCATTTTTCGCTTTGAGTCAAACGGATTTTCATAAACTTTCACAGCAGTGCCGTCAAAGCTCTTTTGTGTTATCTGAGCTTTTGCCGCCATTACGATAAGAGCAGCTTCGGTAGCTTCTCCGACGACGTTCAGTTTCTCTTTATTTTTTGAAAGATACCCCTTTACAGACGATACACTGTCATATTCTATCTCAGCATTGTTGCACATTACAGCCGTTTCCATGAGCTTTTTTAGCACATTGTCGCGCGACGGAGTTATCATCCGTCCGTTCTCTGTAAAATCTCCTATAACCTCGTCCGATTTACCAGAGAGCGAAATATCTCTGCCGTACACATAAATGCTTCTGACAGTCATTTTATTTTCTGTAAGTGTACCTGTTTTATCCGAGCATATCACATCTGCACAACCTAAAGTTTCAACAGCGTGGAGTTTTCTAATGAGTGCGCGCCTTTTGAGCATTCGTGTGACGGCAAGGCCCAAAGCTATCGTGACTATTGCAGGCAGTCCCTCAGGTACAGCCGCCACCGAAAGAGAAAGGCCTGTGATAAACATATTGAATATATCCTCACCGCGCAGAATGCCTGTCAAGGTAACGATAGCACATATCAAAAGGCAACCTGCCGCTATCCATTTACCGAGTGAGTCCAGCTTTTTCTGGAGCGGTGTCATCTGATTGTCTATATTGTTGAGCATTCCTGCAACAGAGCCCATCTGCGTCTGCATACCGACCTTTACTACCTCCATAACACCGTGTCCTGAGGTAACTGTCGTGCCCATATACGCTATATCTGCCCTGTTAAGAGATATGCGCGGTGTGTTTTCTTTGCAAACATTCTTTTCAACAGGTTCCGATTCACCTGTAAGCATTGACTCGTCCGTTTTAAGCCCCACACATTCGATTATCTTTCCGTCAGCACATATCCTGTCACCCGTATGTAAAAGCACTATGTCGCCTCTTACAGTCTGTGACGCTGGAATAGTGGTCTGTTTGCCGTCCCTTATAACCTTAGCTGTGGGGGCGGACATGTTTTTTAGAGCGTCAAGCGTTTTCTCTGTCTTATACTCTTGAAAAAATCCGAGCACAGCGTTTAAAAACACTATGGCTATAATGGTGAACGCCTCTGTGAACTCCCCCATTGCTACGGATATTACTGTTGACGCTAAAAGTATCAAAACTAAAAAGTCCTTAAACTGCGAAGCAAATATCATACCTGCGCTTATCTTTTTGGAGTTTTCGAGAGTATTTTCGCCGTCGGTCTGCAATCGTTTTTGAGCTTCTTTTGCAGTTAATCCGTTTTTTATTCTGTCATTGATTTTCTCTTTACTGTCTTGCATTTTAGCTTTTCTCCTTTCGTTTTTACCGCATTTACGGATTATTCTTGTCCAATTATATTCAGAATAAAAAACATTTATTACACAAAAAAGCACACCCAACGGTTTTAACCATTTGGGTGTGCTGTCCATTTATAATTTAATTTTTATTCGCAGTCGTTTTTGATTAAATCCTCAGGTGTTTCGCGCTTTACAACAAGTCTGTCCTTTTTATCGCGAATGAACACGACAGGAGGTTTTTGCAGACGGTTGTAGTTTGAAGCCATAGAGTAGTTATATGCACCTGTTGCAAGTACGGCAAGTACATCTGAGCACTCGACATTCTGTATCGGTACATTTTCACCGAGCAAATCTCCGCTTTCACAGCATTTTCCCGCAACCGTTACAGTCTGTGTCTTTGACTCATTTGCCTTGTTGGCTATGAGCATATCGTACTCAGCCTGATAGAGTGCATATCTCGGGTTATCTGCCATACCGCCGTCAACAGACACGTATGTACGTA
>CALXEM010000075.1 GCA_944387335.1 uncultured Clostridia bacterium
TATCGGTAATCGCAATCACCTTTGCTCCGCAGTTATGCGCATATCTGCTTGCAGCATGAGTTCTCTTTGAATATCTCGGAAAGGTTATTCCGATAAGCACGTCCTTGTCCGTCATTCTGAGCATTTGCTCGAACATTTCGCTTGTACTTGAGGTGTTTACGAGCTTTACATTCGGGAATATGTGATTAAAGTAAAAGCTCAAAAAGCTAGCTAGAGAAAAAGCACTTCTTATTCCGATTATATATATGTTCTCAGCATTTACTATCGCCTCAACAGCGGCGTTAAAGTCTTCCTTTGAGGTCTCCTCAAGTGTGCGGCGTATCTTCTCTATATCGAGGTTTAAAACTCTGTCCAGAACATCGTCGTTTCCAATCTGGTCGCTTGTTACCTCTATTCTCTGTACTGCTGTAAGCTTATTTCTTATGAGCTCCTGAAGCGCTTTCTGAAGCTGAGGATAACCGTCATATCCAAGCTCAGAGGCAAAACGCACAACTGTGGATTCGCTTACTCCCACCTTTGTGCCGAGTCTTGAAGCTGTCATAAACGCAGCCTTGTCATAGTGTTCGAGCATATACTGAGCAATGCGCTTCTGACCTTTGGAAAAGCTGCTCATTGAGTCCTGTATTTGTGTCAGCAAATCAATATTCAAAGCTCTTTGACTTCCTTTCATTTTTGCTTTACCAATTTAATCCGTTTTTCACATAACAAATATATTTATAATTTACTTTCCGTTAAACTGTCATCAACGTATTTATTTTAGCTTTTCCGAAAATAAAAATCAAGCAAAAAGACACTTTTTGCATAAAATCCTGCATTTTATAAAATACTGATAAAAAATACGGAGAAGACAAAAGCACACGGCTTTTACCTTCTCCGTACATAAGTCCGATTATTTTACTCCTCTTTGTTCTTAGGAGCTGTGAGATAGGACATAATCTTAACTGCCAGCATAATAGCGATAATAACTATGAATATACCGAGCATACCAAGTCCCATTATAGGCAGTGATGCCAAAAAAGCCTGAACATCTATTGTCATATCAATTACTCTTCCTTTCCGTAAAACAGCTTAGATAAGCGCAAGGATAAGTCCGCCTGCGATTACTGAAGCTATCTGTCCTGCAACATTTGCACCGACTGCATGCATAAGCAGGAAGTTCTGCGGGTCCTCTTTAAGTCCCATTTTATTTATAACTCGTGCAGACATCGGGAATGCAGATATACCTGCTGCACCAACCATAGGATTTATCTTGTTCTTAGTAAAGAGGTTCATAATCTTTGCGAGCATAACGCCGCCTATTGTGTCAAATACAAATGCTACAAGTCCCAAAGCCATGATAAGCAGTGTAGCAGGATTTAAGAATGACTCTGCCTGCATTTTTGTAGCGATTGTAAGACCTAAGAGAAGTGTTATGAGGTTTGCAAGCACTTTCTGAGCTGTTTCTGACAGGCTGTCGAGCACGCCGCACTCACGCAGCAGATTTCCGAACATCAAAAATCCTATAAGAGAAACAGAACCAGGAGCAACAAGTCCTGCAATAATTGTAATGATTATCGGGAAAAGTATACGAGTTGTCTTAGTTACATCACGCTGTACATAAGGCATGCGTATCATGCGTTCTTTTTTTGTTGTGATAAGTTTAATTACAGGAGGCTGTACAATCGGTACAAGTGCCATGTAGGAATATGCAGCAACAACTATTGCACCTATGTAATTAGACTGTAAAAAGTTTGCTATAAAGATAGATGTAGGACCGTCAGCCGCTCCGATTATACCTATTGAAGCCGCATCCTTGAGCTCAAATCCGAAAAGGCTTGCCATGCTCAGTGTAAAGAAGATACCGAACTGTGCAGCCGCACCGAAAAGCATCATTTTAGGGTTTGAAAGCAGTGGTCCAAAGTCAATCATAGCACCTATTCCTATGAACAAAAGCAGAGGGAACAGTTCGTTTGAGATACCTGCTCTGAACAGCTCATCGATAGGTCCCTTTTGTATAATTTCTCCGACCATCTGGTCAACAGCGCCTGACATAGGCAGGTTTACAAGTATAGCACCGAAGCCCATCGGTAAAAGCAAAGTAGGCTCCATATCCTTTTTGATAGCAAGCCATATAAGCAGTCCGCCTATAATCCACATTACAACCTGCTGCCACTCAAGCTTGAGCAGATTTTCAAATAAAGCTTCCACAATAATACCTCCTGAGTTTTAACCTCTTTTAAAATCCGTCATTTTGGCTTTTATATAAACAAAAAAGACCTTTACCGCAGAAAAGCCACGGTAAAAGTCTTGCTTTTTCAAGTATGAGCGGATTGTATAAAATCGTGATTGACGCCGCATACTACGGTGATAGTCTCAAACTAAAAATATCTCCGCAAGCTACTCCCTTTTACATAAAAGCGCAAAGTAGAATCAGCGTTATTCTGCTGATATTTCCTGTTTTTTCAGTATATCAATAGTTTTTTAAAAAGTCAACCTAAGTTTTAAATGTAACAATCTAAGCCGCTATGCGTAAAATTACACATTACAATAAATTACGCTTATTTTTTATCGCTGTCGTAAAAATCTGATTTAATATGTATGTACTTGCTTCTTCTGAATGAGAAAAACAGTACAAAAATATATATTAAAATGCTCAAAAGGTTACCTGTCAGCGGGAATTCAAACCAGTACATATATAAAAGCGAATATTTTGCAAAATAGAATAAACTGAATACCGCAAAGATTAAATCAAAACAGTAAAATATCTGCAAAAGTTTTATTTTAACCTTTTTGAAAATCCACAAAAGGCTTATTGCCGCTCCGCCTAAAAACAGTACAACATTTAATATAATTACCTCAATAGGCATATACGGATTTTTGAATATAAGCTCCATAATGAGAGCCAGTCCCCTTAAAACCGTTTCAGCAGACAATATGAAAAACAATGCTTTTTTCAATTTTCTAATCACCACCGTTTATGTAATTGATTTTTAACAGCTCCGCGTCTTTTACGTGAAGCTGTCAAAAATCTCAGTATTTTTTGTTTAAATGTTTTCAATGCCACGAAATGAAAGTTTTTCAGCTCGACTTTGCCAAATATCGGTCGTCTTTTGACCGATAAGCAAAACTTCAGTAATAAACAAACTGTGTTTGTTTATTATAACATAAGAAGAAAACCGTATGGTTTTCATACCCATGTTAAAATGTTCTCAATGAGACGAAACAAAGTTTTGCAGTTCGGCTTCGCCGAATATCGGTCGTTCTTTGACCGATAAGCAAAACTTTAGTAATAACAAGCTGTGCTTGTTTATTATAACATAGGAAGAAAACCGTATGATTTTCATACCCGTGTTAAAATGTTCTCTCAGGCATCAAAATCTTTGATTTTGCCAACGCCGTGAGGTTATTATAACATAAAAGAGAAAACAAAGTTTTCCTTCCCGTATTTCAATATTCTCCATGGCACGAAACAGAAGTTTTGTGGTTCGGCTTCGCCGAATATCGGTCGTTCTTTGACCGATAAGCAAAACTTTAGTAATAACAAGCTGTGATTGTTTATTATACCATACGCAGACAACCGCATGATTTTCATAC
>CALXEM010000076.1 GCA_944387335.1 uncultured Clostridia bacterium
TTGTTCCGACAGCTGAGATAATCAAAGCATTTGAGAGCGATGGACTTAACTCCGACAATCTTCACACAAACGGTGATTTCTTTGAGGCTGTAAGCTTCTCCGGTTCTCATCAGGCAGGCTTGCAGGCTGTAATTAAAGGCGATGTAGATGTAGTTCCTATATCCGACCAGATTTTAGCATCAGAGATTGCAAACGGCAACGCTGCTGAAAGCGATGTTAAAGTAATCCATGAGTCAGGCGCTATTCCGGCAGAGGCTATGGTAGTAGGAGAGCACGTATCCCAGGAGACAAGAGATAAACTCACTGAATTTTTGACCTCTTATGACAACGAGAGCTACTTTACAGATGTAATCAAGCTTCCGGGAGCACGTTTTATTGAGTGCGATATGAGCGACTACGAGGAAATCATTGAGTTAAATAAAATTATCAATGAGTTTTAATCAGTGAAAGCAGGAGAAAAATTATGCAGCCTATTTTAAAGTTTAACAATGTGTCAAAGCATTATCCAAACGGAGTGCACGCACTCAGAGGAGTATCGCTTGATGTAAAGCAGGGCGAATTTATTTCAATAATAGGTCCGTCCGGTTCAGGAAAATCAACACTCCTGCGCGCTATAAACCGTTTGATACCAATAAGCGGCGGAGAGGTACTGCTTGACGGCGAGGTAATTTCCAAACAGCGCGGAAAATCTCTGCGCCGTCAGCGCCGCAAAGTCGGTATGATTTTCCAAAACTACAACCTTGTTTACAGCTTGTCTGTTGTTCAAAACGTGCTTCACGGACGTCTTGGATACATGAGCGGAATAAAGGGAGTATTCGGCATTTACAGCGAGGAGGATAAGCAAAAGGCTTTGGACCTTTTAAAGGAGATGGGCCTTGAGCAGTTCAGCTATAACCGAGCTTCGGATTTGTCCGGCGGTCAGAAACAGAGAGTAGGAATAGCACGTGCAATAATGCAGGAGCCAAAGCTCCTTTTGTGCGATGAGCCGATAGCTTCTCTGGACCCGTCGAGCGCTAAAACTATAATGGAATTGCTTCACGATATGACACAAAAGCGCAATATCTCATGCATGGTAAACCTGCATCAGCTTGATGTAGCGCTCAAATATTCCACACGCATTATCGGTCTGTCAAAGGGTGAGGTTGTATTCGACGGTCCTCCTGAAAAGCTCACCGATGAGATGATAGAAAAAATTTACGGCACAAGCAGAGATAATCTGATGATTGGAGGAAACGCAGATGAAAAAGCGGATACCGCTGATTGCGCATGATTTAAAGCGGTTATATACTGCGTTTATTATAACTGCACTTGTTTTGTTTGTGGTGTGCAGTTTCCTCACAGAATTTAATGTAATGACTCTCATTGCAAATTCCGACGCATTTTGGGAGTTTATAACCGAGGACTTTTTCCCGCCCGCTCTGCCTAAAACCAGCAGAATACCGGGAGTTTTGTCCAGTGTTTTGGTTACACTGGCACTGGCGATGTCCTCTACTGCGATAGCGGCTGTTCTGGCGTTTTTTACAGCTCTTTTCGGAAGCGAAAAGGTTTCTCCGTTTCCGCGTTTTGCAAAGGTAGTCAGAGGCTTTGCAACTTTTTTAAGAAATATACCTGCGCTTGTATGGGCATTTATTCTTTTCTCTTCTTTGGGCATAGGCACTGGAGTCGGCTTTGTTGCTCTGTGCATTACAAGCTTTGCGTTTATGGTGCGCGCTTTCGTTGAAACAATGGAAGATGTGTCACAGGACTGCGTTGAGAGCTTGCAGGCTGTGGGAGCTACTTTCCCGCAGAGAGTTTCACAGGCAATACTGCCCTCCTGCCTAAGCGGCTTTTTATCATGGTTTTTATACTGTGTTGAAGTAAATATAAGAGCTTCCACCATAGTCGGTATGGTTGGCGGAGGCGGTGTGGGACTGACCTTGTTCTCCTACATAAAGAGCTTCCAGTACGATATAGCTTTCAGCATAATTTTACTTATAGCAGTTATGGTTATAGCAGTTGACCAGATTACCGGAAAACTCCGAAAGGAGATTTTAAAATGAGTGTAAATTCAAAAGAGAATATTTTGGTGCTCAATTCACCGAAAAATAAACCAAAGCGCATACCTGTAAAGTGTAAGCAGACAAACCGTTTTATACCGGTATTTCTTATCGGAGTTGTCGTACTGTCGGTTTTAAGCCTTGTTTACCTTGAGATTGACTGGATTAAAATGTTTTCCCGTATCCCGCAGATAGGCGAGGTTTTCTGGGACTTGGGGCATCTTGATTTTGCAAACATTGATCTTATATTCACCTCTTTGATAGAGACAATATCCATTGCGGTGCTTTCACTGCTTTACAGCTTGATTTTAGGCATTATATTCGGAATGTTCGCGGCTAGAAATGTGTTTAACATACCGTTTTTGTCAGTCATTACTCAGTCTTTCTTCACATTTTTAAGAGCTGTTCCTACACCTGTATGGGTACTGCTCATGCTTGTGTGCCTCGGTATGGGACCTCAGGCAGGTGTTGCAGGACTGTGCGTGCACACAACAGCGTTTTTTACAAAATCGTTTGCACAGAGCTTTGAGAGTATTCCCGATGAGACCATTGAAGCGCTTGAAGTTACAGGAGCCAACAAGCTTACAGTATTTACAAACGCAATTTTGCCTGCGGCTGTATCACAGATAGTGGCATGGGCAGGAATGCGACTGGAAACCAACTTCTCCGAATGTGCAATTTTGGGTATGGTCGGTGCAGGTGGTATAGGCTTTGTTATCTCAAACAGCCTTCAGGGATATGACTACGGAACAGCAGGTGTTGCAATACTGCTTGTGTTCATAGTAGCGTACTGCATTGAGAGAATATTTGTGAGAATAAAGAAAAAATTTGCGTAAGACCTTATTTAATATGAATTGTAAACGAAGGATTAAGCCGCCGAGCGGGTTTAATTCTTCTTTTTATTTGCATAAATTTTGTCTGTCTGGATAAAAGAGATATTGTATGATACGGCAATTAAACTTAGCTTTTAAGATTTGTCCTTGTAAAAAGGCAGATTTTTTTGTAAAATAATATTAGAGTGTACTGTATGTCAGACTTTTTTATGAGTTTGGCGACTTATGCTCTGATTTTTTGCGCTTAAAAGAACATTTGATTTTTTATATGTTTTAAACTGCGCTTTAAGGATAAATTATCATTAAGTAATTAAACGGTATATAATTTGGCAAAACGGGAATATTGTCAAACTTAAAGAAGATTTAATTGACGGAATTTTTTATCTGTCAAGCATTTTTAAAAGGAGGACGCAAATGCCGAAAAAGAAAAACAGCTATACAAACGAGAGTATATCGTCTTTAAAAGGTGCTGACAGGGTAAGAAAAAGACCTGCCGTAATTTTCGGCTCCGACGGAATTGAAGGCTGTGAACATTCCGTTTTTGAAATTCTCTCTAACTCAATAGACGAGGCAAGAGAGGGCTACGGCAAAGAAATTATACTGACAAGATATAGAGATGGCTCCATTGAGGTGCAGGATTTCGGACGAGGAATACCTGTTGACTACAATCAGTCAGAGGAAAGATATAACTGGGAGCTTGTATTCTGTGAACTCTATGCAGGCGGAAAATACCGCACAAATGAGGGCGAAAACTATGAGTACTCTCTAGGACTCAACGGACTCGGCTCATGCGCCACACAGTATTCCTCAAAATATATGGACGTTGAGGTTTTCCGCGATGGATATGTCTACAACCTTCACTTTGAAAACGGAGAGAATATCGGCGGACTAAAGAAAACTCCGACAGATTCCAAAAAGACAGGAAGCCGTCAGCGCTGGCTGCCTGATTTGGAGGTCTTTACAGACATAGATATTCCGAAAGAATATTTTGAGGATATTTTAAAGCGTCAGGCTGTTGTAAACGCAGGCATACGCTTTATTTTTAGATATGAGCTGGAAAACGGTTCGTTTGAAAAGCAGGAGTTTTTATATGAGGACGGCATAAGCGACTATGCCAAGGAGATTGTGGGCGAGGAATCCCTTACACCTGTTGTGTTCTGGCAGACTGAGCGCCGCGGACGCGACAGGGAGGATAAGCCCGAATACAAGGTTAAATTATCGGTTGCACTGTGCTTTTCAAACAGAGTTAAAATGTGCGAATACTACCACAACTCAAGCTTTCTTGAGTACGGCGGCGCACCTGAAAGAGCGGTACGTGTTGCGTTTGTATCACAGATTGACTCGCTTTTAAAGCAGAACTCGAAATACCTTAAAAACGAGAGCAAAATAACGTTTCAGGATGTAGAGGACTGCCTTGTGCTGATTTCATCGTCGTTTTCAACTCAAACTTCGTACGAAAACCAGACTAAAAAGTCTATAACAAATAAGTTTATCTATGAGGCGATGACGGATTTCTTAAAGCATCAGCTTGAGATTTACTTTATAGAAAATCCTGACGACGCGGCGCGCGTAATGGAGCAGGTGCTCATAAATAAACGAAGCCGTGAAAACGCCGAAAAGACAAGACTTAATTTAAAAAAGAAGCTCTCAGGTACAATAGATATAGCAAACCGCGTGCAGAAATTTGTTGACTGCCGCAGTAAGGACGTAACCCGCCGCGAGATATACATCGTTGAGGGTGACTCGGCTCTCGGCGCATGTAAATTAAGCCGTGACGCGGAGTTTCAGGCTATAATACCTGTAAGGGGTAAAATACTCAACTGCCTTAAAGCTGAGTATGACAAGATTTTTAAAAACGAGATTATAAGCGATATTATAAAGGTGCTCGGCTGCGGAGTTGAGGTAAAATCAAAGGCGAATAAGGAGCTTTCCACCTTTGATTTAAACAATCTGCGCTGGAATAAGGTTGTAATCTGTACCGATGCCGATGTGGACGGTTTCCAGATAAGAACGCTTATTTTGACAATGCTTTACCGCCTTGTGCCGACACTCATTGAAGAGGGCTATGTCTATATAGCTGAGACACCGCTTTACGAGATAACCACAAAGGATAAGACTTACTTTGCGTACTCCGACGCTGAAAAGGTAAAGGTGCTTGAGAAGCTCGGCAATACAAAATATACTCTTCAGCGTTCAAAGGGACTAGGTGAAAACGAGCCTGACATGATGTGGCTTACCACAATGAACCCCGAAACACGCAGAATGATAAAGGTTACTCCGACAGACGCTCAGGCAACGGCTGATATGTTTGATTTGTTGCTGGGAGATAATCTTACAGGCAGAAAAGAATTTATAGCGGAAAACGGAAGCAAATACCTCGATGAGGTAGATGTGTCTTAATTGGAAAGGTCGTGCAAATATGATATACAGCTTTAAAAACGATTACAGCGAGGGAGCTCACCCAAATATTATGAAAGCTCTTGCCGATACAAACACTTTGCAGACTGTCGGATACGGCGAGGACGAATACTGCGAAAAGGCGAGAGAACTGATAAGAAAAAAGACAAGTGAAAAAGCCGATGTACACTTTGTTGTGGGCGGAACACAGGCTAATTTAATCGTTATTACAACGGCGTTAAGACCGTATCAGGCTGTAATATCCGCAGACAGCGGACACATAAACACGCACGAAACGGGAGCTATTGAGGCAGGCGGTCATAAGGTTGTGGCAATGCCCGGCGAAAACGGAAAGCTGACCGTTCAAAATATAGAAAAAGCCGTAGCTGAGCACACAGATGAGCATATGGTGCAGCCGAAGATGGTGTATATTTCTCAGCCGACTGAAATAGGAACTCTTTACTCGAAAGAGGAACTTATAAAGATACATGAGTGCTGTAAAAAGCACGGACTTATGCTGTACATTGACGGCGCGCGTCTTGCAAGCGCTCTGACAAGCGATATAAACGATGTGTCGCTTTGTGATTTGGCAGAGTATGCCGACGCCTTTACAATAGGCGGAACAAAATGCGGTGCTATGTTCGGCGAGGCGATAGTCATAATGTCCGACAGAATAAAAGAGGACTTCCGCTACATGATAAAACAGCGCGGAGCAATGCTTGCCAAGGGCAGACTGCTTGGAATACAGTTTTACGAGCTCTTTAAAGACGATTTATACTATGAAGCGGGTATGCAGTCCAACAAAACGGCGATGATTATTAAAAGCGCATTTTTAAACTGCGGCTTTAAGCTTCTGACTGATTCACACACAAATCAGCAGTTCCCGATAATTGACAATAAGACTATGAAAGTTTTGGAGAAAGATTATCTTTTTGAGACATGGTGTGCAACAGATGATGAGCACACAGCGGTGCGTTTTGTAACATCATGGGCTACGCCGACAAATGCGGCGGAGAATTTCGCGGATAGATTAAAAGAGATAACTAAAGGAGAGTAATAAAATGCCGCCAAGAAAAAATAAAGAACCCAAACGCTCAAAAGCGGCACAGAACAGCGCTGTCATTGAAAACGCAGGACTTGTAGTAGAACAGCCTATCGTCAGTACGATAGAAAAAAACTATATGCCGTATGCAATGAGCGTAATACTGTCCAGAGCCATCCCTCAGATAGACGGCTTTAAACCCGCTCACAGAAAGCTTCTCTATACAATGTATAAAATGGGGCTTTTAAATTCGGGAAGAACAAAGTCGGCAAATATAGTAGGTCAGACAATGAGACTGAACCCTCACGGCGACGCTACAATTTACGATACAATGGTACGTCTTTCAAGGGGTTATCAGGCGCTTTTGTACCCATATGTGGACTCAAAGGGAAACTTCGGTAAAAGCTATTCCAGAGATATGGCATATGCCGCTTCAAGATATACCGAGGCAAAACTCGAGCCGATATGCGCTGAGCTTTTCCGTGATATAGACCGCGATACGGTTGACTTTGAGGACAACTATGACGGCACAATGAAAGAGCCTGTACTCTTCCCTGTGACATTCCCGTCAGTTTTGGTAAACGCAAACGTGGGTATTGCCGTAGGTATGGCAAGCTCTATCTGTCCGTTTAACTTAGAGGAAATTTGTCAGGCTACAATTCAGCTGATACGCGACGACAATTTTGACGTCTCAACCGTTATAAAAGCGCCGGATTTTCCGGGCGGAGGCTTTATACTCTACAATGAAGCTGAAATGAAGAAAATCTGCTCGACAGGCAGAGGCTCTGTACGTGTGCGCTCAAGATACAGATATGACAGCTCGGAAAACTGCATTGAGATAACTGAAATTCCTCCTACAACGACGGTAGAGGTCATTATGGACAAGATAATCGACCTTGTAAAGAGTGGAAAAGTAAGAGAGATAAGCGATATACGCGATGAGACAGATTTGTCAGGTCTTAAAATAGCGATAGACTTAAAACGAGGCGCTCAGGCAGACAAGCTTATGGCAAAGCTCTTTAAAATGACTCCGCTTGAGGATACGTTTTCATGCAACTTCAATGTACTTATCGGCGGTGTTCCGAGAGTTATGGGCGTGCAGGAGCTTTTGGGCGAATGGATAGCGTTCCGTCAGGAGTGTGTAAAGCGCAGAGTATATTTTGACAGACAAAAGAAGATGGAAAAGCTTCACCTGTTAAAAGGTCTTGCTAAAATACTGCTCGATATAGATAAAGCTGTTAAAATAGTAAGAGAAACCGAGCAGGAAAAAGAGGTTGTGCCAAACCTTATGATAGGCTTCGGCATAGACGAGATACAGGCAGAGTATGTGGCTGAGATAAAGCTTCGCCATTTAAACCGTGAGTATATCCTCAACAGAACCTCTGAGATAAACGACCTTGAGAACGATATAGCCTTGATGAGCGAAATTTTAAACGACATCAAGAAGATAAACAAGATTATAATCGACGAGCTCAAGGACGTCATCAAAAAATATGCAAAGCCGAGAATAAGCTTTATCATCTATGATGTTCCGGACGACAGCGACAGCGAACTGGACGACACGCCTGATTATCCTGTAAAGCTGTTCTTGAGCCGAGAGGGTTATTTCAAAAAGATAACTCCTCAGTCGCTTAGAATGAGCTCGGAGCAAAAGCTCAAAGAGGGCGACAGCATAGTTCAGGAAACAGACGCAACAAACCGCTCATATCTGCTGTTCTTTACAGATAAATGTCAGGTTTATAAAGCGAGTGCAAGCGATTTTGATGACCAAAAGGCGAGCATTTTGGGTGAATATATTCCTGCCAAGCTCTCAATGGACGACGGCGAGAATGTTGTATATATGGCTGTAACAGACGATTACAGCGGATATATGATGTTCTTCTTTGAAAACGGCAAGGTTGCAAAGGTTCCGCTTAAATCATATGAGACAAAGACAAAGCGCAAAAAACTGCTCAAGGCTTACTCAGATAAGGCACCGCTTACAGCTATACGCAAAATAGACGAAGAC
>CALXEM010000077.1 GCA_944387335.1 uncultured Clostridia bacterium
AGGAGCGCAGAAAAGAGCTTGCAAAACAGATTAAAAAATATGCTGAAGAGGGTAAGGTTGCTATCCGTTCAGTTCGTCGCGACATCAACGATAAGTTCAAGGCAATGAAGAAAGCTTCCGAAATAACAGAGGACGATCTCAAAGAGTGCGAGAAGAAAGTTCAGGATATGACAGATAAGTATGTCAAGGAAGTTGACAAGCTCGCAGAAAAAAAAGAAAAAGAGATTATGGAAATCTAAGTTTGAATATATTAAGCGTATGCTGTACGGTGCAGGGCAAAGCCCTGCACCGTTTTGCGCTTTATGATATAAATTATCAACATTAAGACACGAATATTGACAAACTGGCCAAAAACATGATATTGTAAAAATATAGATTTAAAGGAAATAGGTAAATCCAATGGTTTGTTAATTTTAAAGTTACAATATTTGGTGAATTTTAAATTTAACAACAAAAGGAATGGACTTTATGTTTAAAAAGTTTATCTCGATATTCGTGATTCTCTCTATGCTTTTCTCTATGACTGTTTTTGCAGAGAGTTCATCATCGGCAGATATAGTAACATCTCCGTCAGGAGTTGATAAAATGTTAAATAATCTATACAGTACAGTTGCAAGTTCAAGATATCCTTGTCTTGTGGATATTGTTACTAATAGTAATTCTGATTGGTATTATACTACTAACGGACATTCTCTTGTAGCTTACGGAATACAAAGCGATAAAACTGAAATTTATTTAGCTGACCCGCTTGCAGGTATGTTGACAGGAGTTCCGCGATATTATTCTAAATCGTCAAATAAGGTAAGCGAATGTTGTAAGGAACTGATTTGGTAAAAACAAGGCGGTGTACTTAATAAGTACACCGCTGTTTATAAAAGTGAGGCAGTATGAAAATAAAATTTTTTCACACCAACTATTTGTAAATGTAAATGGTAAAAAGGAACGGTGATTGTTGTGAAAAAAACATTGGCAGTCTTTTGCACAGTATGTATTTCTGCTATATTCATTTTCAGCGGATGTACTGTTAAAGATGAACCCATATACTCCAATCCTGAATTGCATAATAATGCATTACAGATATATACTTTCGACAATCAGCTGATAGGAGAAATAGAAAACTACGGTTCTATAAATTTTGCCACAGACAGCATTATATATACACGCTTACCCGATGGAAAGACTCAGACAAGCTATTATCCGACTCTCGACTATTACAGATATGATTTAAATACAGGTAATAATATAAAGCTTGGAACAATAGATGAGTGCGTATATCAGGCACCGTACAGAGCTCTGCTGGACAATCACCTCTATATTTCTGTAACGACAGGTGATATGGCAGAGACTGAAAACAGATATGTAAAAATTCTTGATATTGATTTAAATAATAACTCGATGTCAGAGATTGCGTCATACCGCGGAGGAAATCCCTATTCATTTGTGACGGAAGTGTTCGGTAAAATATGGTTTATACAGATGGAGACAGGGGAAAATCTGAATAAAGATTTTATCGGAGAATATAATCCTCAGACAAAGGAACTGAGCAAGGTAAAGAGCTTTCAGTTTGACAATGACTCCCTTACAGGTGAAACCGCTAGGGGAATTTACACCGATGACAATTTCATTTACATTATGACGCTCAAAATGGAAACTGAGGCTAACGTTGAATTGCGTATGGATGTTTACGATAAACAGATGAACTTTGTACGTACTGTCGACTTATCGTCGCTTGACAGTGATAAAAATGAGCTCCGGCATATTGTAGGTGGATTTAAGGTTTTGGATGACTATATTTATTACGGTAATTTTTCATCCACAATATTTTTCGGTAAAACAGGAGAAAACGGATTGACGCCTGTTATGTCGGAGGATAAACTCAGAGATTCTGGAGTTGCGTCGGAATCGGTGATTGATAGGGATAAGCTTATGATTTTTAATGAGTTTGAAGGAAATAACATATATCTGTTTGACAAAAACAGCGGCAGTTTTAAGTCATCGGAGTTTTATTCGGATAAAGATAAAAGATGTCAGATAAAAAACATTTTTATGAATGGGGACGATATGCTGATATATATGGGCGGAAGAGATCTTCAAACAGGCGAGTATTTGCCTGAAATGCTGTATTATATTAACGTCAACGACCTCGATTTTCAAGACTATGTTCCTGAAAACTAAAATTAAATACTGCAAAAGCAACCATACAGGGAGCGATTTAGCCTGGATATGTGGTTGCTTTTTGCTTTGATAGCTTGTTTTGCAATACTAAATATGCTTGCAAGAGCGTATAATGTACAGTATAATTATATAGACCTCATTGTTGGAATGAGAAGCTAATTTTTAACCGGAAGGAATAAATAATATGTCTGAAATAAAAGTTCCACAGCATATTGGTATAATAATGGATGGTAACGGCAGATGGGCAAAGAAAAGATTTCTCCCAAGAAGTGCCGGTCATGTACAGGGTGCTAAAACACTTAAAACAATAGCGGAATACGCAAGCGATATAGGCGTTAAATATCTTACTGTCTATGCTTTTTCAACGGAGAACTGGAGTCGTCCAAAAGAAGAAGTCGACGCGCTTATGAATTTGTTTGAAAAATATCTTAAAGATATGCTCAAATCAGATACAAAGAACGTAAATACCGTATTTATAGGTGATATGACTCCGTTTAACGAAAATCTGCGTTCACTTATGGCTCAGGTTGAGGCAAAAAACATTGAGAACTGCAGAATGACTTTGGCAGTAGCAATAAATTACGGCGGACGAGATGAGCTTGTAAAGGCAATGAGAAAAATAGCTCAGAAGGTCAAAGACGGCGAAATGGATATAGATAAAATAGACGCAGTAACAATCTCAGACAATCTCTATACTTATAATATGCCTGACCCTGATCTTATAATCAGACCGAGCGGTGAATTCAGAACCGCTAATTTTCTTTTGTGGCAGTCTGCTTATTCGGAATATGTGTT
>CALXEM010000078.1 GCA_944387335.1 uncultured Clostridia bacterium
CTCCCGGGATTTTCTTTATTCCGCCTACTCTGTAAAGAGTTATTCCGGCAGGTCCGCAGATTGAGCGTCCCGGCTCCATAACTATAAACGGAATATCAAGAGAGAGCTTATCGCAGGTTTCATGTACAACCTTGGAAACAGCCTCCATATATTTTTCATACGGTTTCGGGTCATGCTCAGGCAGGTACTGTATTCCAAAGCCTCCGCCTAAATTGAGCATGGATATCTTTTTTCCTGTCTGCTCTTTTATATCGGCGATGAATTTAAGCATAACTCTTGCAGCTTCCTCAAACGGGGTTATATCGAATATCTGAGAGCCTATATGGCAGTGAAGTCCTACAATCTCAACATTCTCCATTGTAAGCGCCTCTTTGACAGCTTCCATAGCCTCGCCTGTTTCCAGAGCAAGACCGAATTTGCTGTCAATTTGACCTGTCATTATGAAATTATGTGTGTGAGCATCTATGCCAGGTTTTACTCTGAACATAATTTTCTGTTTTTTATTCGGAGAATGTGCCTTTGCAAGTGTATTTAAAAGTTCGAGTTCCGTAAGGTTATCGACAATTATATATCCGACGCCGTATTTTAAAGCCTCTGATATTTCAAACGGTGTTTTATTGTTTCCGTGGAAGAATATTCTCTCCGCAGGGAAATTTACACTCATAGCCGTATACAGCTCGCCGTAGGACACAACATCAAGTCCCATGCCCTCTTCCTCTGCCATTTTACATGCAGCTTTACAGCAGAAAGCTTTGCTTGCGTAAGCGGCAATTCCTTTACCGTTATAAAATTTGTCTATTGAGCGCTTGTACTGGCGGCAATGCTCACGCATTAAGTCCTCGTCCATTACATAGAGAGGTGTTCCGTAACGCTCAACAAGCTCTATTGTGTCAACAGAGCCTATTGTAAGATGACCTTTTTCATTTACATTAAGACAATCGGAAATAAACATCTTTTATCATAACCCTTTCTTTTTTGAGGTGTTTTGCAGTTTTTATTAAAATTATGCTCAGTCTTCCGAGGCAACCTCTTCGATTATTTTTTTCAGCTCGTCTATACCCTCACCGTTTTCGGAAGAAACAGGTATAACTGTAAGCTGGTCAAAATACGGAAGCTCATTTTCCAGCTCCTTTAAACGCTGTGCCTGCTGATTTTTTGTAAGCTTGTCGCGCTTTGTCAAAACTATTATAAACGGGAATTCATTGTCTATAAGATAGTTTATCATCTGCAAGTCGTCTTTTGTAGGCGCATGGCGCATATCTACAAGCTGAACTACAAGCTCTAACTGTCTGTCGTCGTTGAAATAGCCCTCCATGAGTCCTGCCCAGCGGGCTTTTTCGCTTTTGGACACCTTGGCATAGCCGTATCCCGGCAAATCTACAAATCTTACATTTTCAAGTCTGAAAAAGTTTATTGTAGTGGTTTTT
The DNA here is from genome assembly GCA_944387335.1 of uncultured Clostridia bacterium. Classification (GTDB taxonomy): domain Bacteria; phylum Bacillota; class Clostridia; order Oscillospirales; family Ruminococcaceae; genus CALXEM01. The sequence goes on from CALXEM010000078.1 coordinate 1,428, forward strand.
CCCGGCACTGCGCTGACTCTGGCGAGATTTTTTCTGTTAAACAGCTTGTTTATAAGCGATGACTTGCCGACATTTGACCTGCCCGCAAAGGCAATCTCAATCATATCAGATTTAGGAAGCTGTGAAAAAAGTCCAAAAGAGGCTTCAAATTTTACATTATGAAAATTCATATATTTTATTTCTCCTGTCAGTCAGAGTAAAAACTACTGTCTTATAGTCTTTTGTCTGTCAGTTACATGAGGCGGTATGTGCTGTATGTCGTCTTTTTTCTCTGACTGATTGTTAAAATCATCAGGTATGTTCAGCTTAGTGTTTGCCTTTTCATTCGGCATTCTTGTAAGCGCTATTGCCAAAACATCGTCCATATAAGCACACGGCACAAAATTAACGGCATTTTTTACTACGTCGTCAACTTCCTCAAGGTCAGGTACATTGAGCTTAGGTATGATAACTGTTTTAACTCCCGCTCTGTATGCCGCCATTGTCTTTTCCTTAAGTCCGCCAATCGGCATTACGTTTCCTCTAAGAGAAATTTCACCAGTCATTGCTACATCACGCTTTACAGGTATTCCTGTAAGTGCAGATACAAGCGCTGTGGTTATTGTGATACCAGCGGAAGGTCCGTCTTTCGGGACTGCTCCCTCTGGGAAGTGTATGTGAATATCGCGGTTTTTGTAAAACTCGGTATCTATTCCGAATTCCTTTGCTCTTGATCGCACATAACTTACGGCTATCTGAGCAGATTCCTTCATAACGTCTCCAAGCGAACCTGTAAGCTTTATCTTTCCGTCACCTTCGAGTATAAGCGTTTCAACTTTAAGCATTTCACCGCCGACAGATGTCCATGCCAACCCGTTTACAAGTCCTACCTCGTCACATTCGTCTATAACGTCAGGTGTAAACTTCTTAGCGCCGAGATATTCAGTAATGTTTTCACCTGTAATACTTACCCGCTTGCACTCGCCGTCAACTAGCTTTTTAGCGGCTTTTCTGCAAAGTGAAGAGACAGTTCTCTCAAGATTTCTGACACCTGCTTCTCTTGTATATGAATCGATTATAGCATATATGGCGTCGTCGGAAATTCTAAGACCGTTTGCGGAAAGTCCGTGTTTCTTTAACTGTTTCGGCACAAGATGGCGTTTGGCTATCTGGAATTTTTCCTCTCTTGTATAGCTTGAAAGCGTTATTATCTCCATTCTGTCGCGCAGAGGAGCAGGTATCGTGTCGAGGCTGTTTGCAGTAGTTATGAACATAACATCGCTTAAGTCAAACGGCACTTCTATATAGTGGTCTCTGAAAGCGTGGTTTTGCTCAGAATCCAAAACCTCAAGCATTGCGGAGGACGGGTCCCCTCTGAAATCATTGCTCATTTTGTCTATCTCATCGAGCAGTATGAGCGGATTTGCGCTCTGAGCCTGACGCATTGCGTTTATTATACGTCCCGGCATAGCGCCGATATATGTCTTTCTATGTCCGCGTATATCGGATTCGTCCCTTACACCTCCGAGAGAAACTCTGACATATTTTTTACCGAGTGCTTCAGCTATTGAATGTGCAA
>CALXEM010000079.1 GCA_944387335.1 uncultured Clostridia bacterium
TCCCACTGAGTTAATCAGGTAAGACCCCTTGAAGACTACAAGGTTGATAGGCTTGATGTGTAAGCGTCGTGAGGCGTTTAGCTTGCAAGTACTAATCGGTCGAGGGCTTGGACCTTATTGCTAGGTCGTTGATTCGTAACTCTGTTATTCAGTTTTGAGCGTACATTCTCATGTAGGCCACAATTTAACCGGTGTCTATTGCGGTGAGGTCCCACCTGTTCCCATTCCGAACACAGAAGTTAAGCTCACCTGTGCCGACAATACTTGGCGGGAAGCTGCCTGGGAAAATAGGGCGATGCCGGTACCTAAAGACTCTAATGTATATTAGAGTCTTTTTTGTTTTGTATGGATTTATATTTAGATATTTAAAAATATGGAGGTGGTGTAATGCCTGTAATAAATAGTTTGGAGTGGACATTTGATACGCAAGCTGAGCTTTATTCAAAAATGCGTCCGGGCTATGTTGACGAATTGTATAAAGATATTTTTAGCTACATTGATATAAGCAATAGCAGTAATGTACTTGAAATTGGCATCGGAGCCGGTCAGGCAACACTTCCTATGTTGCAGACGGGCTGTAAATTGACGGCTGTTGAAAGAGGCATGAACTTTGCGCAGATGTGTACTGAGGAATTTAAGGAATACCCTAATTTTTCGCTTGAAAATACTTACTTTGAAAACTTTAAATATAAAAGCGGCTCATATGATTTAATCTATTCTGCTTCAGCTTTTCACTGGATACCCGAAGAGATAGGATACTCAAAAGTTTTTGACATGTTGAAAACCTCCGGGGCCTTTGCGAGATTTGCTAACCACCCATATGTTGAAAACGGAACAGGTCGGCTCTATGATGAGATACAGAAATTATACGATAAATATATGCCGGGTAATGTGAAGCCTGTCGCTTATACAGAGCAAGACGCGAAAAAACGCGCAGAAATAGCCTTAAAATACGGATTTAAAGATATATTTTACAAACTGTATCATAGAAAGCGTATTTTCAGCGCCAAAGAATATACAATGCTGTTGGGTACATATTCTGACCATATAGCATTAGAAGAAAACACAAGAAAAAACTTTTTCTCGGAAATGGAATCCGTTATTGATCATTTTGGAGGAAAAGTTACCGTGTATGATACCATTGATTTGGAGCTTATGAGAAAACCGTAAAAAATAACCGTGTAATTTATATTACACGGTTATTTTTTATTTATTGATTATTTTAAAACTATGTAGCCATTGGATTTAAGAGTATCCTTTAAGCGCTCAACGTGAGCTGTATCCTCTGTTTCAAGCACGAGGTCTACAAGACACTTGCCGACAGGTGTATCAGGGTGATTTCTGTCATGATTTATGGACATTACGTTAGCTCCGCAGTCAGAAATAACACTCAGAAGCTTGGAAAGTTGTCCCGGTTTATCAAGTATCTCTGTTGTAAACTCAACAAGTCTTCCTGCCTTTGCAAGACCCTTGTTTATAACTCTTGAAAGTGTGTTTACATCAATGTTTCCGCCTGAAACTACACATACAACCTTTTTGCCTGCGAGATTAAGTTTGTTGAAAAGTACAGCTGCCACTGTTGTAGCGCCTGCGCCCTCGGAAATCATCTTCTGTTTTTCCATGAGAGTGAGTATAGCTGTTGCGATTTCATCATCTGTTACAGTTATAATCTCGTCTACATATTTTGTGCAGCAGTCAAATGTAAGCTCGCCCGGTTTTTTTACTGCGATACCGTCAGCGATTGTAGATACGTTGTCGAGAGTCTCTATTGCGTGGTGATTAATTGAGTTGTACATTGACGGTGCGCCTGCTGCCTGAACGCCGTATACCTTACAGGAAGGTTTGAGGTGTTTTATTGCATAGGCAACGCCTGAGATAAGTCCGCCGCCGCCGATTGGTACGATTACAGCGTCAACGTCAGGGAGCTGGTCGATTATTTCAAGTCCGATTGTACCCTGTCCGGCGATTACGTCCTCGTCGTCGAATGGGTGAACAAATGTAAGGTTCTTCTCTTTCTGAAGCTCTACTGCCTTTGCATATGCGTCGTCATATACACCCTTTACCAAAACTACATTTGCGCCGTAGCTTCTTGTAGCGGCAACCTTGGACATAGGTGCGCCGGCAGGAATACAGATAGTAGCGTCAATACCGTATTTTTTAGCGGCCAACGCTACACCCTGAGCGTGGTTTCCGGCAGAGCATGCGATAACGCCGTGGCTCTTTTCTTCGTCGGTAAGGTTTGCGATTTTATAGGAAGCACCGCGTACCTTGAATGAACCTGTAACCTGAAGGTTCTCGGATTTGATGTATACCTCGCAGTCATTGCTGAGAGCCTGAGAATGAATGAGGTCTGTCTTTCTGACTGTTGATGAGAGTACTTTTGCAGCATCATAGAGTTTTTCCATGTTGAGCATATTGTTTTCCTCCTTAAATTTTACAAAATATTTCGAAACAATACCTTATACCTCAATTATATTGCGTTTTGCATTTATTGTAAACTGTTTTTGAGCAATTTACAAAAATAAATATTTTGTCCTTGTGTGAAAAACAATATACTTTTCATTACTTGTGTATCACTTAGACTTAAACACATTTATTCTGCGGCTGAAAATTATAAAAGCTTCTATAAAAACAACTGTTAAAATGAGACTTATATAAAAGCCTGCATGTACAGATGAAAGCGCGCTTACAAAATTTTTAAATGAAAAGCTGACAAAGGAAAAATTAAAAATAAAAATACTTATACCCCATGTACTGCCGCATGTGTAGAGCGCAAGCGAATATATTTCGGAAAAGAGCAAAAGAATACCGCCTAAACAACCTGTAATTAAGCGGGTTTTAGGTGATTTAAAGTCAAACCATATTCCGAACACGCACAGAATAATGCCGAGGACAAAAAACGGAGAATCAAGAGAGCTTATTCCGCTGATTTCGGTAACACCGTCATATCCAAACCATGTTGAGAGCATTGAGAGCATTAAAACAGCAAACACTCCGAAAACAGTAAGGCGTCCTTTGCGCACACGTCCCAGAAAAGCTGAAAATATATTTATTTCATTTTGAACATCAGGTGAGTTTTCGTCATGCTCTGATATTTCAGGTTCTTCAAGGAGCATATCAAGATTTTTTTTGCAGTTTTCGCACTGTGAGATGTGTTCTTCAACAATACTGCGGCTCTTTGGGCTGAGCGCATCATCCTTATACAGCACAAGCATATCTGTTATAACTTCACAGTCATATTTAAAGTTCATATCCGTAATCCTCCTTTAATTTACTGCGTAAAAGCTGTTTTGAGCGAAAGAAAAGCACCTTTGCAGAGCTTTCGGATATATTCATTAAAAGCCCTATCTGCTTGTAGGATAAATCGGAGCATATTCTGTATATCATTACATCGCGCATATTTTGGCTCATTGAATTTATGATGTCCCATGCTGTGTTTATAAGCTGTGCGTCCTCTATATTTTTAGCTATTGGCGCGTTGTCCGAAAGTGCTGCTGCAATATCGTCGAACGGGACACAGTTTATATTTTTCTTTCTGACAAAAGTTCGGTGAATTTATCATCATACGGAGTATTTTCCACTCAAAACACCTCCTTTTCCGTTTTGCTTTATTGCCTTACATATATTTAGTAGCACAAAAGGCGTTAAAGTTACAGAGGATATGTAAAAATAATAAAAAATTCCGCCGAACTGCAAACAGTTCGGCGGAAAATATATTTTTATCTAGTTTTTATTTTGAAAAACGGATAGTCTGAGCACCCTTTAACTCAAGTTCGGCGGAATACATACCGTTGTCGAGCTTTGTAAGGGTAACATCATCGCTCTTTATGTCATCGCAGGTGATGAATTTAAGCTCTGTCTTACCGTAGCCCTGAAGAGTTACCTCAACCGAGCTGTCTGTTTCTGTTATGGAGATTACATCGGTGTCGTTGTCGGCAGTCCATACGCCGAAGTTTTTAGCGAGTGTGAATACGTTTATAACCTCGCGGTCTATCATAACCTCTCTGTCGCAGCCTGCAAAGTGCAGAGTTGCAGCAGCAGGTACGTTCTCGTCAGCCCACCAGTTGATGTTGATTGCGTAGATATCTCTGAGTGAGTCCTCACGGTCAAATACACCTGTGTCAACTGTATCGGAGGTTGTAATCCAGCCGCGCTCTTTCTCACGGTTTACGCCCATTTCACCGAGTTCTCTGAGCAGAGCTTCATATACAGGACGTACATTTTTATCAGCAGGGTAATCTCTTAAGTTTACGAATATTACCTTACCGTCGCCGATTGCGTGCTCTATAACAAGCGGGTAGCCGCCGAGAGTGGAGCGTACTGTAACATCGTCGCCGAGTGTGATGTCGCCGACTTTAATCTCCTCGCCGTCCTTGGTTCTTGTGGTGTTAAAGCCCTTGAATGTGACGTTGAGCAGCTTTTTGATTGTCTTGGAATCTATAACGGTAGGCTCTCCGCTTATTGCTGTTGTACGGTCTGTATCAACAAACAGGTGAGGCCAGCCCAAAAGAAGTGTTCCGCCGCCGCGCACATATTCGGTCAGCTTGTCAAACTGCTCAGGCTCAGCTGTATTCCAGCCGAGGAAAGCCGCTGTTTTATATGTATCTATGAGCTCTTTGCCTGCTTCAACAGGGAGAACATCTACTGTACCGTAAGGTGTTCTGGAGTAAAAGCCCTGAGGTTTGTTTTCACATGGGTGGATATACAGCGCGTCCATTACGGAGTCAGGATAGAATACTTTGATTAAATCCCAGCTCTCCTCAGGTGTGTTAAACTTCCACTCATCACCCAAATGTGCCCATGCGTTCTGTCTTGTAAAGCATACCCAAGCGTCATACTGTCCGTGCAGGAGCGCTGTCGGGTTAACCATCTTTCCACGGCGGGAGTGAGTTTTAATAAAGTGGTTGAAGTCATGCTGCATCTTGCGGTGGTTTATGCACGCGTCGGAGAAGCGGTCGAAGTGGGAGAAGTCCTCCTCAATTCTCCAGAGGCCCTCCTCTGTGTTTATATGGTTTGTACCCTGAATATAGCATACAAACATAGCCAGCTGATAACGGCGGTAACGTGCAGGGGTGTCGTGCGGTGTAGTTGACCACTGAACAGCAAGGTGAGATATGAACTCTTTTCTGCCGTATGCAAGTGAAGCACCTCTGAGAGCTGATAGCACAACCTCGTGAGGTCCATACATGAGCTCGGCGCCGCCTACCTCCATGCCTGCCTCAAAGAAATATTTAAACAGTGTTCCAGGACCTGTGTGGCGTTTGATGCCGTTAAGATAGAATTTGCAGTTGTCCACAAAGTGCTCAGCCGCTTCTTTCATGTCCTTTGTATCGACAGGGTTGTAGTGGCCGAAAGGTCTGCCGTCCTTTGTGTATACAGGTGAATTGTAGTATCTGAAGTCAGGGTGTTTTACAACTCTGTCCTGAAGGGAGATAAAGAATACCTCGTTTTCGTCCTCTACACGGCGAGGGCCCCAGTAATAGTAAGCACCGTCGTGCTCATGTCCCTGATTTCCCACAAAGTATTCGCCCTGCATCATTGCCTTTGTCGGGTTAGCGTTAGCGCCAGGCAGCTCACGGCCGTCTATAAAGTGGCAGTAGTAGAGTCCGTACTGTGTGCACAGCTCAACTATTCTTTCCCATACCTTAGGATTCATCATTCTGGAGCCGCACCAGCGGTATGTCGGACGGAATGTTATAAAGTTACCTATCTCATTGTGCAGATACCACGCGATAAATTCCTCTGTCTGAGTTACGTCCTGAGGAACGTAGATTGCGTCACCTGTACCTGTGAGCACGTTGTCGTCCTCTTTTATAACGATACGCTCAACTTTTGCGCTCTCAGTGTGACCGTTTGCCTCAAATGTGAGTGTGATGTCGGTGCCTGTTTTGTCGGACGCCTCAAATGGGATTACATTGAGTCCCTTGTGCTCAAATGTGTACTGACTTTCAGCGGACTTAATGCAGTCGCAGGAGGAAGAAACTTTAACAGTTGTATTCTCCTCTTTTGTGCTGACAAGCACACCGAAACGGCGGTCTGCATATACGATAGACGGGCAGGAGATTACGTTTACAGCGTTGTTTATGCCGTAAAGTATCTCAACCTTTTTAATTTTGTACGGAATAGGCGCAAAATAGCTGTCGATATTCTTTATCTCGAGGGTATTTTCGCCTTTTTTAACGATAGCTGTCGGCAGAGTTACCTCGTTTTCGGAGTAGCGGTGACATCTCTGGAAGAGCTCGCCTACAAAGAAGGTATCTGAGTTTAAGGATACCTCAAGGTCTGTCCAGTCCTTTCTGGAGAGGTTTTCGCCGAACCAGTTGAGATACTCGTGATATGGGTTTGATACAGTGAACTGAGGCAGTATATTTTCGCCGCGCTCGTTTGTAAGACGCGGGTCCTCAAACCATACAGTACCGCCTGCGTGCTCACACGCAACAAATACCAAAAGGCAAGCGGTGTTGTCGTCTATTGTGACGGAGGTATTAAACTCTGTAAAGTCATATGTACCCTCAGGGAAGTCAATTACTGTAACCTCATCAGGACCGTACTGCATATCTCTTGGATTTACGCCGTCTTTTTTGAGATATTTTTCAATTACAAAGCTTATTCTTCCGCCCTCGTCTATTTTGAGGTTTTCAGCCTTTGCCAAAACGGAGAAATCCCATTTCGGATCACACGGATTTACAGGGAACTGAGGAGTAAGGCGCGGCGGGCACGGTATCTGATAGTACGCGCGGCGCGGATAGTCCTCGTGGTTTAATTTCATTTTAAGCGAGAACTGGCTGTGCTTTGTCTCGGTGGAGAGTGCGTCGTCGATAAGGCGGTAAAGTCTCGGATAACCGCCCTCCCACATCCAGTTTGGCTGTACGTCAACATCACCTGTAAAACGCACTTTAAAGCTGTAATTTTCGGGTGCGCCATCTAAAAACTCATCTGTATTAAAGCTGAGTTTAAAAGTGTCGCCCGATTTTATTTTAGGCAGACATTTGTCGTCATACTCTTTGACGATATAGTTGTTAAATAGCATTGTGTTATTGTCCTTTCTGCTTTTTATAAATAAAGCTTTAATTAAAGCCTTTTTACTATCTCTGAGTTTATGCGCTCGCGCATCTCAAGAAGCCATTTTGCGCTGTGCGGATAATCTGAAAATGTAATTTGAGCGTCCTTTTTGATTACGCTTACGGCGTATTCGTGGGAGGTCATGCTCTCCAAAAGCTGTAATGCGCGCAAATCGTGCATTGCCGAGTCCATAACGAGCATTCTCAATGATTCAACAGGCGAGAGATTTTCGCCCGGATATACTAAAAACGCATCGCCAGACGGGAACGCAAGCCCTGCGTCGGTCACACAGTATGGGTTAATCTGGTATTTTGAAAACTGCGAGTACCAGAAGTTATATCCCCACTGCAAGAAGCCGACAATGTTGTATTTAAACAGCTGTGCGCCTATAATGCGGCAGCGCGCGGACGGCATGGAGAAAAAGCGGTTTGAAACATTTACATGCTGACAGCAGCAGTAATATGTCCACAGATTTTGCACGTTGTTTTTGAGAAACTCACCTATATGGTCGTTGGACGGTATAGGGTTGTTTACAGCGCCTGTCTTGTAAAACTCATAGTCTGACAGAGCGTCGATTATCTTAAATCCGTCAAGATATGTCTCAATTATACCTTTTGCAGCCTTGTAGTTCTCAAGGTGCTCGAGTGACGGCTCGTCCGATACATGGAAAAATACATACTCAGCGCCCCATTTTTCCTTTAAAAGAGATGTCAGCTCAGGCAATAATGAAGCCATGAACTCGCGGTATTCATCCGATACGGCGCTTTTATCCCAGCCGAATATACGCTGAGTGCCGTTTTCGGTCTCGGCTACAATTTTCGGTGTATACTTTGCGCCCCACTGAGTGAACAGGTGAGATATTTCGAGATATTTTACACCTATTCTGCGGCACATATCCATCCATTTGATGAGGTTTGTAAAGTCAAAGGAGTATTTACCGCTTTTATATGTAACTCCGACAAGCTGAACTGTCGGGCGCTCTCCGCCGACTTCGGTGTCGAGCGGGGGAGTGAATATCGGCGTTAAAAGCGTGTTTATTCCTCTTTTTACAGCGGCTTTTGCGTAGTTTTCGACTACTGTCCAGTAATCATCGCTCATAGCCTCAACCTTATACTCAGAGCACAGGCAGTCGGTGTGAAACCACTCTGTTCTTATAAGCTTCTGCTCAGGCAAAACAGCGTCGATAACCGTTACAGTCTGAGTGAGCGAGTCCAAAACATTTCCGTCAGTATCGGTAAACACTATTTCAAAGCTGTGCTTTCCTGCCGGAGTGTTTTCATCAGGTGTAAACTCAGCCCAAACAGAGCGCCAGCGTGTCGGCATTGCGCGCAGCTCGTCCTTTTCGCCGAGCGGTACGAGCGGGTCGGGGTAAAGTCCGGGAGCTGTTCTGAGGTAATTGTCCGACGGGTTCGGGTATGTAGGCATCTCCGACGGAACATACTCGGTCTTATATAGTTTAATGCGCTGTGCGTCGTCCGCGTCCTTGCAGTTTACGTGCACGTTTACAGCGACAAAATTTCCGTTTATGTCGCTGTGAGCGGAATATGCCGCCTGAAATGAAAACGGCTCATTTTTAAATACGGATATATTCCCGCCGTATGAGGATACCGGCTCTTCATCGAGAAAAACCTTGTCCAAAGACGTTAAAAGCCTTAGTCTGAGTTTGTTTTTATTATTTAAAGACATTGGGATTATCAGTCCTTTCTAAAACGTTAAATTTACTTCCTATTTTAAATTATATATTAAACGGCTGTGATAGTCACTTGATTTGAGAAAAATAAAAAATTTCGTGAAAATATATTGAAATTAAAAAATAAAATGACAGATGTTACAGAATTTCATCCGCCAAAACAAAGCTGTAACCGTGCTCCTTTAAAAATTTAAAGACAATGTCCAGCTTTTGCTCAGCGTCTGGCTGATAGTATTCAAGATGTTTGCAGAAATACTGCTCGTGTATCATAACATCTATAAATTTGTTTTTCTTATTTTCTATCTTTTCAAGCTCGCTGTAAAGCTCGTCCTTTTGGAATTTGTTTATGACCATGTCGTTTGTTATATAGTAGAGCTGTGTCTTTTCATCGTAGTTTATACTGTTTTGCATGGCTGTAATTATTTCATCATCGGTGAGGTTTCCCGTATATGAATCTTTACCGTTTCTTTTTTCGGGAATGGACATAAAGCCTATTACAGAGCGCTCTTTTAAAGCCGCGGTAGCAGGGCAGAGAACATAGTGTATTGTTATAAAGTTACTGATACACTCTTTGCCCGCAAATCTGATGATATTATTGGTTATCTCGTCAAAGTCACGCAGCAGAGTTTTGCCGTCGGCATGCTCGTACGGGTACGGCGGGGCATTGTGGCGTGCGTGGAAAGCGAAGCGCATCCAGTCGGAATTTGCGATAAATTCGTCCTTAAAGCGGTCTGTCACCTCATCTAGCGAAAAGCTGTCCTCATAGTAGCTGTAAAACAGGTTAAAGGTTACCTTTATACCGTATTTTTCGTGAAATCTGCGGTACATGGCGAGATAATCGTTATTAAAGATTGATTTGTACTCGGTGTGTTTTGTCAAATCTTCAAGAAAAAATATATTGTCGTCAACGGTGAAGCGGCAGCACATCTGAGCGTTCTGCGGTATTTTCGGGTAAAATGTGTCACTCATTTTATCTGTTCCTTTCCCTTTATGCGTTAAAGTCAAATAATTTATACAGCCACTCGGTGCAAAGCTTTACCCACGAAGCCGCATGTGGGTTAATGTGATCGGGTGAGCTTGCGGTTTCCTTGCTGCAAATTGACAGACCGTGCACGCCGCTGTCGTATATGTGCAGCTCAAACATTATGCCGTTTTCCTCGAGAGCGTTCGCCATTAAAAGCGAGTTTTTGACAGGTACAGCGTTGTCGTCAAAGGTGTGCCACAGAAATGCAGGAGGACACATTTTTGTAACCCTGTTTTCGAGCGAGAGATATGTAAGAGAGTCTGTATCCGCTTTTTCTCCGAGCAGGTTTTTAAATGAACCTGCATGAGTCTTTTTAAGTCCCGTTATAACAGGATAGCAGAGTATCATCGCGTTTGGCTGGTTTTCGCCGTAGTTTATTTTAAGCGTATTGGCAATAAACGCCTCCTGCCACATTGTACCTATTGAAGCGGCGAGATGTCCGCCTGCAGAAAATCCGCATACAGCGATTTTGTCCGGTATGGTGTTAAACTCATCTGCTTTCTGCCTTATAAGAGCTAAAGCGGCAGACGCCTCTAAAAGCTGAGTCGGGTAACGTGCAGGAGCTACGCTGTAATCGAGCACGAAGGCGTTAAAACCTGCGTTTACAAATTTTATTGCTACAGGCTCTGCCTCTCTTGGAGATGTAAACTCATATCCGCCACCCGGGAAGATTAAGATTGCAGGGCGTTTTCTGTCAATGGACGGCTCTTGGCTGTTATCCGGAATATAGGTGCGCAGAACAGCGCCGGAGTCCTTTAGAGCGTCAAAATAATCTGAGAGCATTATTGTCTGGTGAATCATTTTTAAATGTTCCTCCTTTTAAAATATGTTTAGAAACGCATCAATTTACGAACATTATACGGCTTAAAATTTACTTTTTCAAGCAAGGCGGCAAAAAGCAGAATACATCAGCCGAACAGCACAAAACATCATTGAGAGCACGGTGCGGCACGCTTATACTTTAGGCGAAATAATAAATGTAAAAATAGTTTTCGGAGGGATAAAATATGCTGAATGAAGTAAAAATTACAAAGTCTGAAAATCAGCCTAAAACACCGCTGTCGGAATACATATTCGGCAACTTTATGGAATCGGGATTTGCAAGCCAGATATCCATGATGTGGTCAGAGATGTTCTATAACCGCTCTTTCTGCAAAGTTACGCCGAAAAAGGCACCAACATGGGAGTGGCTCGGCTTTACAGAGGATATGTACAATGAAAATGCGCCGTTTTGGCACAGCGGATATGAGGAGCACGACTGGGAGTTCTTCGGAGATAATATAAAATATGA
>CALXEM010000080.1 GCA_944387335.1 uncultured Clostridia bacterium
CATGAAGCAACTTTGGATGAATTATCTCTTGAAAGTGATTTAGTAGCGCTTGTCGAAATAGAAAAAATATATGACATATCCACTGTTACATATACTCCGGAGGAAGGCACTAGTGACAAGGAAATAATGGATAAGCTTGGTATGAGTGATGTTTCTTCTGAAATGAGAAGAGTTGATTTAAAAGTTAAAAATATTATTAAAGGTGAGGAAAAGAGAAAGACAGTATCTGTTTGGGAACACGAAGATATTCTTTATATGCTGCCTGAGTTTAAACCGGGAGATGAGTTTATTTTCTTCTTGGGCACGTATAATTTAGTTGATGGCTATGTGCACAGAACCGCCGCCGAGGGTATATACTATTTAGCGCAGGACAACAAGGTGTACCCGTCAAGAATGACAAATTTACTTGCGGAGACATCGGGAATGGATTACAACGAGTTTAAGGACAGGGTAAAGAACCACATGACGGCCGAGGAGATAGCGGTGGAAAGGGAAAAAGCATTGGAGGAGCGTTCGTCGGAAGATTAAAAGAGCAGGCTTCTTAAAACCTAAAACAAAGTACAACAAAATAAAAGGGCTGTTATAAACAGCCCTTTTATTTTAATCTGTAAGATGGATTTCACCTACGTAATTGTGGGAGAAAATTTTTCTGATCTCGTCGCAGGAATGTGTTTTGCCCAAAGCCCAGATTAGCTTTGTGACAGCCGCCTCAGTCGTCATGTCATATCCGGGGATAGCGCCTTTTTCTAGCACCTTTTTGCCTGTCTGATATATCGAAAAATCGCTTCGCTCATACAGGCACTGACTGCAAACGACAACTGATATGCCGTGGTCGACTATCTTCTGCAGCTTTGACACCAAATCCCTGTGGATAAAGTGGAGTCCGCCTGCACCGAATGCCTCTATAACTATGCCCTTGTAGTTCATATTGAGCAGAACATCGAATATCTCAGGGTTAAGTCCCGGTGTGAGCTTTATTAAAAATACGCTGTTTTCGAGTGTTTCGTCCAGATAAAACTCGCCGTCCGTTTTAGGTATTATGTCGTAATTTATGTTGAGTCCGGCTGAGTCTATCGTTGCGGCATACGGCGCGTTTACGCTCTCAAATGCGTTAAATCCCGTTGTGCGGACTTTAACAGCACGTGTGCCGAGAATAATTTTTCTGTTAAATGCCACAAACAGTCCTGCAACGCCAGACGCAGCCATATCGAAAGCCGAGCGCATATTTTCCACGGCGTCTGTGAGCGGGTTTAAAAGCGGCAGCTGAGAGCCTGTCAAAACGACTGGTATAGGCAGATTTCTGAGCATAAATGAGAGCACAGAGGCTGTGTACGCCATTGTGTCTGTGCCGTGGGTTACAACTATACCGTCGTAGCTGTTTACATTTTCGGCTATATGGCGTGCGATTATGCGCCATTCCTCAGGCTGTATATTAGATGAATCGAGGTGGAGTATGTCCTTTGCTGATATGATATAATTTGATGAAATTGAAGTTATTACAGAGGCTATATTGCCGCTGTCGATAGACGGTACAAGTCCCTCACTGCTGGGAGCACTGGCTATTGTGCCGCCTGTTGTAAGCAAAAGTATGCGTTTTTTTGCGGTTGTCATAAAATTTGACCCTTTCCGTTTTATAATCACTATAATGATAACTGCTTTATTTTACAGTGTCAATTACTGCGGCGTCGAAACAACTCACGTACACCTAAAATTAAGAGAAAAATCGCAAAAAGCTTGGACAAAACGGAATCAGAAATATAATTTGCGGCAAAAAAACCCGGAAAAACCCCAAGAACGCCGCCTGCAATCAGCATTGGCAGACGTTTTTTGTCTATAAGACCGTTTTTTAAATGAACAATTATAGCGATTATTGCAATGGGCAGGAAAAACGCTAAATTTATTCCCTGTGCTTTAAGGACAGGGGTATCGGTAAATGCTGTGAGGTAAAGTATAAGTATTCCGCCTCCGCCAAGACCCATAGCGCTTATTACAGCGGCGGCAAAGGATATGATAAAGAGCATTTTTAATCTTCCTTTATATTTTTTCTATCTTAAAAGAAGCTTTACAGAGGCATATATAATGAATAGGGCAAATATTTTCTTGATGTAAAAATCGGGTATCTTTTTTAAAAAGAACGCACCGAAAACAGCTCCCAAAGCGCCGCCCGGAAGATATGCAAGACAATCTGAAATGGCAAACGCTCCGTTATAAAGGTATATGCCCGCGCTAATAAGACTCAGCGGCATAATTATAGCCACAGATGTCGCGTGAGCGCTTTTTAAAGGCGTGCCGCTTCGTTTTAAATATTCTACCGTAAGTATTCCGCCGCCTGCTCCGAAAAGGGCATTTATCACCCCCATGGCAAAGCCTGCAAACAAATCCTTAATTTTTTGCCGCTTCATTTAATATCCTCCGTAAAAAAGACGGTTTCATATTTACTGACAAAACCGTCCGTTTCGATAGTAATAAGTCTCAAAATTTTTCCTTTTATGCTTTTTAGTCTATTGAAACAAGTGATTTAAATGATATATTATAATAATTATTGGAGAATATTTTTTAATTATACGCACTTTTTATATACTAAACAGAATTCTGACAGCAAGCGCACTTATTACAAATCCCGTAAAATCGGCTGTCAGCGCCGCAGGCAGAGTACAGCCTGTTTTTTTTACTTTAGTAGCGGAAAAATATATAGCCATGGTGTAGAAAGTGGTTTCAGTTGAGCCCATCATTACAGACGATACAAGACCTATAAATCCATCTGGCGAGTTATCGTTTAGTATACTCTCAAATACGGACAGTGCTCCGCTTCCCGAGAGCGGGCGTATTAAAGCTAAAGCAGAGCACTCTTTGGGTATGCCTATCAAATTTGTAAAAGGTGATATAATATTTATAATCAAGTCTAAAGCGCCGCTCTCCCTGAACATTCCCACAGCGGTCATAAGTATTATAAGTGACGGCAGTATCGGTATTGCTGATTTAAGCCCCTCGTATGCGCCCTTTATGAAATCCTCAAAAGGGTCGCATTTTTTAAAAATTGAATATATAAATACAAACGCTATGATAATCGGTATTATTGCGGCCGATATTAAATTTAATGTATTCATAACGACGCTGTCCTTTTCTTTTTATTTGTGCTTTTGACTGTGTCTTTACAGTGTGCGGCCTTTATCACCGCTATACCTGCGCAGACTGATAAAAACGACGTTACCCAAACAGCTGGCATAATTGAGAATGGTGACTGCGAGCCCTTTGCCAGCCGCAGAGCAATTACCGTTGTGGGTATCAGCTGAATAGAGGCGGTGTTGAGCACTGTGAGCATCTTCATGGAGACGGATGCCTCGGTGCTGTGTCCGTTTAATCTGTCAAGCTCATTCATGGCGGCTATGCCGAGCGGGGTTACAGCATTTCCAAGTCCCAGTAAATTGGCAGTCATATTCATTGAAATTGCCTCCGAGGCTTTTTTGTCCCCTTTTATATCTGGAAATAAAAATTTGATTATAGGCTTAAATAAATTAGAAATTTTTTGTGTCAGCCCGCTTTTTGAAGCTATGTTCATAAGTCCGCTCCAAAAACACATTATTCCCAGTAAAGTTATGAAAAGTGTTACCGCATCGGAGCATGATGAAATTGCCGCGTTGGAAATGCTTTCAATTTTTCCCATTGAAGTTGCCGAAATAATTGATATTGAAAACAATATAGCAAAAAGGTATTTCAAAATAGATCACCATCTTTTTAATATTAGAATTTATGTTTTACTTTATGAAATAAATTTTTTGAACATCGGATATTTCAAAAATATTATGAAATTTTTATTTTTATTCTAAAAATAATTTGAAAAAATGTGCTGTTAGTATTTGACATATTTACAAGAATCGATTATACTTAACTTGAAACAAAGAGAAATGACAAAAAGGAACAAAAAATTTGAAGGGGGATATCCAAATGAAATCCACAGGTATCGTAAGACAGATAGACGAACTCGGAAGAATAGTTTTGCCTATCGAACTCAGAAGAACAATGAACATCAACACAAAAGACTCCATGGAGATCTACACTGATGCAAATCAGATCATACTCAAGAAGTATGAGCCAGCTTGCATTTTCTGCAACAATGCAAGCGATATCATTCAGTACCACGGAAAGAACATCTGCAAGGACTGTTTGAGAGAAATGGCAAAGGAGCTTTAATTAAAGCTTTCTCTAAGCCAAAATAGACGCCGTATAAAGTTTAAACTTTATACGGCGTCTATTTATTTTTACCTATTACAGATCTAATTGTTTTTTAAAGACAGCTGTCTTTTTATATTCATTATTTAAAGTACAGCTTTTGTGCTCAATACCTGAGAGCTTATAAAAAAGAAAAATACGTGACAGTGATATATAAGGTATTGTATATACAATCGGGAAAATAAACAGGTTTAACAGCTTTACGTGGAAAAAGGAAAGCTCAAATAAAAATATATCGCTTTTTTTATGCTTTGAAAGCTCTGATGATTTTAAAAACGCTTTAAAGATCGGAGTAGTAATATCATCGGCTAAAATATACGGTACAAAATAGTACCTTTTTAAAAATATACACAGCAAAATTGACGAAAAGACAAAGACACACGGGAATAAGAATATCGACAGAGAAACAGGTACAGAAAAATAATTTGCAATGTTTATATAAACTTCATTTGTTGCACTAAGCGAAAAAAGCGACATTGAAAATAAAGCAAATGAGGGTATTAAAAATAAAACTGACCAAAAAAGCTTTACTGTAAACAAAACAGCGGTATACATAAACGCTTTAAACCACGTTTTTATACTTTTAAAAAATGTAAATACTATTAAAACGCCGGCCGGTTTATTTTGAGCAAGGAGAACACGCCTGTATTTTACACCTAAAATTAAAGGTGAGAGGACAATAAAATAAACCAGAGCGGAAAAAAACGTTATAAGCGCCGGCATTGCAATAGATGACAAGGAATTTATAACTTTTTCTGCCGAGTCGTTTAAAAGGCTCCAGTAGTTTTGGGAATGTGTGAAAAAGATAAACACTTCTTCAATAAGCATACAGAGCAAAAAGAAAAATATCACCGTCGTTAAAACGCACAGCTCCGAAAAAATATTACCGCGTATAGTATCTTTGGATAATTTTTTTATATCCTTAAAAGTAAAGGACATACTCATTGGCTTTAATCTCCTTTTAAATAACATTTACTTAAAGGTTTAAGCTCAAATGAAGTATGCCCTTTTTTTGTTGTTTAAATCTGTTTTAGTATAAAAATTATGGGATAATAACTGTTTTAAAGCTTATATCCACCATTCCGGCGTTAAGTCCGAAATCTTCATTACTTTATTTATAGAATAATCTATCATTATTTGAACATCGCCGTATTTATCAGGCATAAGCTGAGCCATAAATTCACGGCACGCTCCGCACGGAGGTACAGTTTTTCCGTTAGACATTACGGCAAGCACTCTTTTGATTTCGTTTTCACCGTTTGTAATCATATTGAAAATAGCATTTCTTTCCGCACAGATGCCGAGAGTACAGGCAGTGTCAATGCATACGCCTGTATAGATTTTACCCGATACCGATTCTACGGCAGCGGCAACTCCTCCTGCGCTTATTTTATTGGAAATGTCTATGCTTTTTTGTACTGCTTTTGCAGCGCTATATAAGTTTTCCCAAATTTGTTCCATGATAAGTAATCCTTTTTATTATGAAAAATACTATACGTCTTTTCGCCAGTCGTAGTCATCCTCTTGTGAAAAAGAGTCGTCATATTCCGCTTTTTCATACGGTGCAATGGATGATACCTCAAAGATTCTGTCACGCATCCAAAACTGAGGTGTAACCGTTATTGTATAACCCTCGCCGAACGGTGTAACCCAGTCGCGCGGTTCGCGTTTAGGGTAGCCGAAGCGTGAGAGCAGCTGCATGATAACACCGCCGTGAGTTATGAGCGCTGATGATGTTATACGGTTTGTCATCATATCATTTAGGATATGGTCTATGCCTCTTTCTATTCTTGCCGCAAAATCTTCGGATTTTTCTCCGTTCGGAACCTCGGCTCCCTTTGTGCCCTCTATCCAGCGCATAAATTCGTCGTTTTCTTTTAGCTCGGAAAAGGTTTTGCCCTCATAGTCGCCGAAGTTGTATTCCTTTAAATCATCAACAGGTTCAATTAAAGTATTCGGATATATTATCTCGGCCGACTGCATACATCTTAAAAGGGGACTTGAGTATACTTTCTCTACATGCGGATATTCATATTTATCCTTTAGCTTAACAAGTGCGTTTACACCGTTTTCACTGAGAGGTGAGTCGGTTATGCCGATATAGGCACCGTTTAAATGTTCTGCAATTTCACCGTGGCGTATTATGTGCAATTTATAAGTTATCATTGTGTTTTTTCCTTTCAAAATTCATATATAGTCCTATTTTAACATAAAATAATTTTTTATTGTACAGTCCTAAATATATCTGTGAAAAATATGTCAGTTTAACTAAATGTCGATATTTGTACTTTACAAAAGGTATGAAATGTACTATAATCAACGTTACGTAGACTTAAAGACTGAAAAAAGATTGATTTTAACGGAGGGTTTGTCGATGAATGCCGATTTTCCCAGAATTTTAACTTTATTGAGAAAAGAAAAGGGGATAAGCCAAAAGCAGGCTGCAAGCGAACTTGGTGTTTCTCAGGCGCTTTTGTCGCATTATGAAAAGGGAATAAGAGAGTGCGGACTTGAGTTCCTCATAAGATGTGCAGATTTTTATAACGTATCATGCGATTATCTTTTGGGACGTTCTCCTGACAGAAACGGTTCTACAATAACCGTTGACGAGCTGCCTGAATACGACAGCACTTCTAAAGAAAATACATTCAGAGGAAGCATTTTGCCTACTCTTAATAAAAAGCTTATAGTAAACTCACTGAATATACTGTTTGACTTGCTTCAGAAATGCAACAACAAGGCGCTTACAAACGAGATTTCAAGCTTTTTGATGCTTTCGGTATACAGAATGTTCAGAATAATTCATTCGGCAAATCCTAAAAATCAGCAGGCTTTGTTTACTGTTCCTACTTCGCTGTACACACACTATGCCGATGCCGCAATGCAGATAAGCGAGGCAAATGCCGCTGCAATTTCCGCAGGAGAAGTTTTTGCCGACCACGAGCCGCTCAAAAACAGGGAGCAGCTTTTGATGACAACAGAATCTCTTGCAAACGGTTATCCGCTGTTTGCGTCGTCGCTTTTAAATCTCATTCAAAATTCTGAAAATAAGATTAAATCCGACAGAAAATAAGAAAATATTATACTCGGTGTGAAATAACTTTGTTGTTTTACACCGAGTTTTTTGTTTTAAGATAAATTTTTTATTATGTTATTTGCTGTCCATGCTTTTCATAAGCTGTTTGGGGGTTATGTCATATTCTGATTTAAACGCTCGCAAAAAGCTTGAATAGTCGTTGAAGCCGCACTTTAAATATACCTGTGTTATCGGCACCTTTTTGCGTATTAACTCTCTGGCGCAGATAAGGCGTTTTTGCATTATGTATTTGTGAATAGTACAGCCTGTATAGCGTTTAAATTCTCTTGAAAGGTGGAACTTGCTCACAAAAAGCTCGTTTGAAAGTGTGTCGAGCGTTATCTCGCGGTCTATGTTTTTTTCTACAAAGTCGGCTACACGCTCAGCCAAACGGTTTACCTCAATATCTGATTCCACGCGTTTTGTGTCGTGTGTGCTGTGCAGACGGTTTAACATTACAAGCACTTCTTTTAGATAGCCTGTCCTTAAAATATCGTCGCCGAACTCGTTTGAGTTAATGCTTGCGTGCAGCTTTAGCAAAAGCGGCTTTATAAGCGACGGGGAGGATGTGCTTGTCCTGATAAGATTTCTCTTTTCACGAAAAGCGTTTTCAAAGCACAAAAGCAAATTGCTCTCATCGGTGGAGAGCGATTTTAAATAGTCGTGGGTAATCCAAAGCACCATGCGCTCATAAAGTCCCGATGACTGTCCGAAAACGGGTTTATGTATCTGTTTTGGATTTATAAGCAAGATATCTCCGGGTTTCATTGTATATGAGCGAGAATCTATTATATATGAAACGTTGCCGGCAAACAGAAAATATACCTCATAAAAGTCGTGGTGATGATATTCTATATTTCTTGTCACTCTGTCCTCATAGTGGAAAAATTCATAGTCGCGGCAGCGCATATACTGTCGTTCGTTGTATTCCTGCAGCTTTGTTTTCACGTTTTATTTCGCCACCTTTTGTCTGCAATGTAACAAACCGCAATATTTACATGATTTGTGTCAATAAAAGCTATATAAATTGCAAATTTTGATTCTATAATAAAGGTATCATAATATGCTTTAGTTGTAAATGGCATATAGCTTATTTTAAAATAATTACTGTCAGCGGAAAGGCGGGAATTTAATTAAATGTCACAGTTTATTTTAACCGGATTCGGCGACGAAATATCCCCAAAGCTGTCCGAGCAGATGGACACAATGGAAAAACTGGGGATAAATCACATAGAGGCAAGGGGCGTTGATTCGGTAAACATATCGGATATATCACTTATGACCGCAAGGGAGATAAAACGCCGCATTGACGAGAGAGGCTTTGCTTTTTCGGCTCTCGGCTCACCTATCGGAAAGGTCAAGTTGTCCGACGATTTTGCAACACATATGGAAAAGTTAAAGCACACAATAGAGCTTGCTCAGACTCTCGACACAAAATATATCAGAATGTTTTCGTTTTACATGGACGACGAGCACAAGCCTGAGGACTGCCGCAATGAGGTTATAGACAGGCTCGGCAAGATGATAGACGCTGTAAAGGGCACAGGCGTTATACTTCTCCACGAAAACGAAAAGGGAATATACGGCGACACAGTAGAGCGTTGCGAGGATATAATGAAAAATCTTTACTGCGATGAGTTTGCAATGACATTTGACCCTGCAAACTTTGTTCAGTGCTCTCAGGAGGTCTATCCGAAAGCGTTTGACACACTCAGCAGATATGTAAAATATATACATATAAAGGACGCTCTGTTTGGACAGGAAAAGGTAGTTCCGGCAGGACACGGCGACGGACATGTACAGGATATGCTCAGAGCATTTAAGGCAAAGGGCTATCAGGGTTATGTATCGCTTGAGCCTCACCTCGGCTCATTTGAGGGACTCAGCGCATTCGAAAAGCACATGGACATAGACTCTATGCCGAAAGGCGGAGCGGGATTGTTTGAAGTGGCTTACAGAGCACTCGAGAAGATTTTGGCTGATATTTAAATTTATAATAAAAAATAAAGCGGAAAGGAAAGGTTTTTTCTATGGAAAAAGTAAGAATCGGCGTTGTAGGTATAGGAAACATGGGTTCCGCCCATTCCGAATACCTCTTTAACGGTGAAATTGAAAATGCCGTACTCAGCGCTGTCTGCGATATCAATCCTGAGCGCATTAAGTGGGCAAAGGAAAAATTCGGCGACAGCATAAAGTATTTTGACAACTATGAGGATATGCTCAAAGCTGACTGCATGGATGCAGTTATAATCGCTGTTCCTCACTATACTCACCCTGAATATGTAATCAAGGGATTTGAGCACAACCTGCACGTAATCTGTGAGAAACCTGCCGGTGTTTATACAAAACAGGTTATCGAGATGAACAAGGCTTCCGAAAAATACGGCAAAGTGTTCAGCATGATGTATAATCAGAGAACAAACCCGCTGTATCAGAAAGTGCGTGGGCTCGTTCAGGGCGGCAAGCTCGGTGAGTTAAAGCGCTGTATCTGGATAATCACAAACTGGTACCGCACACAGGCATACTACAATTCAGGCGGATGGCGTGCAACATGGTCCGGCGAGGGCGGCGGAGTTCTTTTAAATCAGTGTCCGCATAACCTTGATTTGTGGCAGTGGATATTCGGAATGCCTAAGCGTATTCGTGCATCCTGCTATGAGGGTAAATACCACAACATAGAGGTTGAGGACGATGTAACAGCATACGCTGAATATGAAAACGGTGCAACAGGTGTATTCATCACAACAACAGGCGAATACCCGGGAACAAACCGTCTTGAAATTTCCGGCGATAAGGGCAAAATCGTAGTAGAGGGCACAAAGCTCACATTCTGGGAGCTTGAGACACCTGAGAGAGTACATACATTCGAGTGCAAGGAGTCATTTGAAACTCCGAAATACACTGTACACGAGTTTGATATAACAGAGGAGCCTAAACAGCACAAGGGCATTACTCAGAACTTTGTAAACGCAATACTTAAAGGTGAAAAGCTTTTAGCACCTGGTGTTGAGGGTATTAACGGACTTAACATCTCAAACGCTATATTCCTTTCATCTTGGCTTGATGATTGGGTAGAGCTTCCTGTTGACCCTGATTTGTACTATCAGAAATTAAAAGAAAAGATAGACAATTCTACTTTTGTCAAAGAAGAAGTTTCAAACGTATCTGTCGGTCTCGGAGACAGCTTTAAAAACTAAAATTTAAACAGGGCGCTTTAACTTCACCTGATTTTAATTTTATCAAGGTGTTTGTTTAAAGCGCTCTTTTTCTTTTTAAGTAAAAAGGAGTATTTAGAAATGTGTTTTGAT
>CALXEM010000081.1 GCA_944387335.1 uncultured Clostridia bacterium
GTGTATATGCATGCACATATAAATGATGTCATTGGAATAGTGCACAGAATACCTATGCTTCCAACGAGTGTCTGTAATATTTCGGTTACAATCATTTCACGGTTTAAAAGTGCGAGAAGCGGAGGACTGTATGCCATAAGCAAAAGCACCAAAGAAAGCGAGCTTCCTATATAAGCCAAAATAAGCGTATTGGACATTGTTCCCATCATATCTCTGCCTATTGTAAAGCCTGAGCGTATTAGCTGCTTTGCCGATGGATTTTCAACCTGTTCAAAAAGCTCCCAGAGTGATGAGGCTATTGAGATTGACACATCCATAATAGCTCCCATAGCACCTATTATTATTGCGGCAAAGACTATTGCCTTTAAGTTGATTGGATTATCCTGATTTATTGTCAGAAGATAAAAAGACGAGTCGTCGGTCATTCCGTTTAAATTTAAAAGACCGTCCATAATAAGTGTGAGCAATCCTGAAATCAGAACACCGGAAAAGCATCCTGCTGCCGCTGCTGCGCTTTTTCTGTTAAAGCCACCGACAATGGCAAGTGTCATAGAAATTACATATGCACATATCAATATTGATGAAGCATATATATTAAATCCTGATAAGACAGAAGGAATAAATACCAAAAATACAGCGAGACCTGTAAGTGTAAGGGATAAAACTGTATTGACGCCTTTTTTCTGTCCGAAAATAACTAAAAGCAGCAAAAAAGCTCCTCCCAGAATCATCAGCCAGTCTGTTCTAAGATAATCTCCCATTACCCACGGAGTAGATGCTTCTTCTGTATCTGACGGATATAAAAGTACTTTATCACCGACTTCAACATCTTTTTGTCTTGTAAAATCATCGTTAAACTGACTTGATAAGACAATTTCGCCTTTGCGGTCACCGTTTAACAGTTCAGCTTCAAATATGATCTCTTTTTGGTCAAGGGTAGTACCTCCTCCCAAATCCACTGCGCTGTCTTTTGATGAATATACCCTTACAACCTTACCTTTAGTTGGCTGAGCACTTTCGTTTTTTTCAAGATAACCCATTCCCGAAACGGCTATCCTATTGCCTATAAATATAAAGGCTATCGACAGTATAATACAAATCCAATATCCTGCTATTTTCAGCATTTTTTTATTATTCAATATTGAAAATCCTCCGCATTTTACATGATAATAAATATAATATCATAAAAAAACAGTTGCCGCAAATGATATACGGCAACTGTTTTTTCATGTTAACTGTTTTTTTCAGCTATTCTATTTCTTTTGAGAGCACGGTTTAATTTAAATTATGCCATTTTAATCTGCTCGTGGTCTATCTTATTTTTCAGTTTTTGTTCAGCTGCATCACGAGCATGTTTAGCGCGCTCTATATCTATTTCATCAGACCATTCACAGGTTGTAGCAAGTATATGAGTGGACTCTTTTGTCACTCTTATAAAACCTCCTGAACATGCGGCAGAACGCTTTGTTCCATCAGGCATAAGAAGTCTCATTTCGCCTATTCCGAGCGGCGCCAAATATTCAGTATGATTTTTCAGTATTGCTACATCTCCGGTTGTGGTTCTTACAACAACACGCTGAATTTCGCCGTTAAAAAACAGTCCATACGGAGTTAAAATTTTTAGTGGAAATGTACTCATGATATAACCTCCGCAGATTTTACTGTTCTTTTGATGCCTTTGCCTTTTCTATTACATCGTCAATAGCGCCTGCAAAAAGGAATGCTGATTCAGGAATATCGTCGTGTTTACCTTCGATTATCTCTTTAAATCCGCGTATTGTTTCCTTAAGCGGTACATATTTACCTTCCATACCTGTAAACTGTTCAGCAACAGAGAACGGCTGAGACAGGAAATTCTGAATACGTCTTGCTCTTGCAACAGTTATCTTATCTTCCTCGGAAAGCTCATCCATACCGAGAATTGCGATAATATCCTGAAGCTCTTTATATCTCTGAAGTATCTCCTGTACCTGACGAGCAACCTCATAGTGTTCTGTTCCTACAATTTCAGGTGAGAGAATTCTTGAAGAGGATTCAAGAGGATCTACCGCAGGATAAATACCAAGAGAAGATATTTGTCTTGAAAGAACTGTTGTAGCATCCAAGTGAGCAAATGTTGTTGCAGGTGCCGGGTCGGTGAGGTCATCTGCCGGTACGTAAACTGCCTGAACGGATGTTATTGAGCCCTTTTTGGTGGAAGTAATTCTCTCTTGAAGAGCACCCATTTCAGTTGCGAGTGTTGGCTGATAACCAACAGCTGACGGCATACGTCCCAAAAGTGCAGAAACCTCTGAACCTGCCTGTGTAAATCTAAAGATGTTATCTATAAACAGAAGTACGTCCTGTCCTTCTTTATCACGGAAATACTCCGCCATAGTAAGTCCTGAGAGTGCAACTCTCATTCTTGCTCCCGGCGGCTCGTTCATCTGTCCGTAAACAAGCGCAGTTTTCTTAATAACGCCGGACTCCTGCATTTCACGGTAAAGGTCGTTACCCTCACGGGTTCTCTCTCCTACACCGGTAAATACAGAGATACCGCCGTGCTGTTTTGCTACGTTGTTGATAAGCTCCATAATAATTACAGTCTTACCTACACCTGCACCGCCGAACAGACCAATTTTACCACCCTTTGCATAAGGTGCTATAAGGTCAACTACCTTTATACCTGTTTCAAGTATTTCTGTTGTTGACTGCTGTTCTTCAAAGCTCGGAGCCTCTCTGTGTATAGGCCATTTTTCCTCTGTTTGAGGAGCCGGAAGATTATCAACAGGTTCACCTAAAAGGTTAAATATTCTTCCTAATGTTTCATTTCCAACAGGAACTTTTATAGCAGATCCTGTATCTATTGCCTGCATTCCTCTTACGAGTCCGTCTGTTGAACTCATTGCAATGCATCGCACAATGTCATCACCGATATGCTGTGCAACCTCGGCGACTATTTTTCTGCCGTTCTGTTCTATCTCAATGGCGTTGAGCAGGTTTGGCAGATGATTTTCACGAAACCGTATATCAAGTACAGGACCTATGATCTGTACAA
>CALXEM010000082.1 GCA_944387335.1 uncultured Clostridia bacterium
CATTGGCGGGAACGAGTCGTCAAGTCCCATGACAAGCTTTGGTTTACCGCTGTCTGATGTGTTATCGGAGTTTGTCTGCGCCTGAGAGCATCCTGCTGCAAATGAAGCTACTATAACTGAGCTTAAAATGATTGAAAGTGTCTTTTTAAAATTAAACATAATATTTTCTCCTGAACTTTGTATTTTGCTTGGTTAAATGTTATGAGCTGATTATATACTTTATCGTAGTAAAACGCTAATGTGATAATATATGAAAACGCAGCGTTTTTTTAAATTACGTTCACAATGCTTTAAAATTTGCGCTTTTTCTTAAGTTTTCTTATGTTTTTATTTTTTAAAATATAAGCTAAATTGTAAATAATCAAAGAAAATTCATTATAAACTATTGTGCTTTTTTCATAAATATGATATACTCTAATCATAAATTATATGAAGTTTATATAACTCATATGATTTCCCTTAAAAAAGGGACTTTCGATTAAAGGGGTTGAAATTATGAAAATTAACATCGTAGCAAGAAAAACAGTTGTCAAAGATTCTTTCCGTGACAGAGTTGAAAAGAAGCTTTCAAAATTTGATAAGTTCTTCGATGACGACGCTACTGCCGTTGTTACAGTCACAAATGAAAGAGACCGCGAAACAGTCGAAATAACAATCCGTTCACGCGGTATGTATTTCCGTTCGGAACAGACAACCTCTGACCGCTTTGATTCGCTTGAGGCCGTTACAGATTCCTTGACACGTCAGATTGTCAAAAATAAGAGCAAGCTTGAAAAGAAATTCAAATCAACTCCGGTTGATTTTTCACCGTTTGCTTCTGACAATTATGATGAGGATGATTATGACATCGTAAAGGTAAAACGTTTCCCGATTAAGCCTATGACGGTTGACGAGGCTATTCTCCAGATGAATATGCTCGGCCACACATTCTTTATGTTCAGAAACGGTACGACAAATGAAATCAATCTTGTATATAAACGCAAAAACGGCGACTATGCTGTAATTGAACCTGAAGATTGATGTTTTAAATTATAATCAATACAATTAAAAACTGCTGCCGCAGAGCTTATGCTTTGCGGCAGCAGTTTGAGCGAAAGGCGGAATATATAAAATCATGGTATATAAAACACTCGAAAAACACAATTCCGATAAGTACTACATGTGCCGTATTCCAGGCGTTATAGTAACAGATAAGAAAAGTATTATCTGCTATTATGAGGGCAGAAGCTCCTCAAGCGACTGGGCCGACATTGACATTGTAATGAAAAAGAGCACAGACGGCGGCAAGACTTTTTCGGATAGAAAAATACTTGCAAAATGCCGCGAGGGCGAGACTTTAAATAACCCGGTAATGATTGCTGATGATGGTAAAATTCATTTCCTCTATGTAAGCAACTATGAAAAGTGCTATTACTGCGTAAGCTGTGACGACGGAGAAACTTTTTCAGCGCCGAGAGAGATAACAAATGAGCTTTGCGGCTTTGACAGTATATTTCCTTGGAATGTAATAGCTCTCGGACCGGGACACGGAATTGTGTGCGAGGATAAGAGACTGATAATTCCTGTATGGGTGGCAAACGGAGTAGATAAGGGCGATGGACATTCAAGAGAGCACCACCCGTCGAAAGCAGGATACATAGAGAGTACTGACGGCGGTAAAAGCTGGCATACAGGCGCGCTTTTTGAAGTATCAGAGGACATAAAAAATCCGAATGAGACAAGCTGTGCTTATATTGGAGATTCAAAGGTGTTATTTAATGTAAGAAACGAGTCTGAGGAATATCTGAGAGGCGAGTGTGTACTCGATATTTCAAGCGGTGAAACGACTGACGTTAAATTAAACGAAGCTCTACCAGACCCGATATGCTTTGCGGGAATGTGCTCGTTTGAAAAGGACGGACAATATACTCTTTACTTTTCAAACTGCAACCCGAGTGAAAAGACATGGAAACGCCGCGAGTTTTTAACCGTCAGAAAGAGCACTGATAAAGGCAAAAACTGGTCTGACGGCACTGTTATAGAAAAACTTTCAGGATATTCAGATATAAATGTAAGTGCTGACGGTGAGAACATATACTGCTTTTTTGAAAGACAGCACAGCTCTGAGAGCTATGAGCTTGACCTTGTATTCTGCACAATGACGCCTGACGAGATAAAATAGACGTCAGATATTATTCTGTGTTCTATAACGCTTAGGGGTGACGGAAAACTCACGTTTAAAGTAACGTATAAAGTTGTTCACGTCCGAAAAACCGCACTTTTCCGAAATTTCAAGTACGGATAATTCAGACTGTAACAACAGCCTTTTGGCATATGAAAGGCGGTTTAGTATTATATACTCTTTAGGGCTAAAGCCAGTTGTTTCCTTAAAGGAATGTGTTAAATAACAGTGGTCTATAAAAAACTTGTCGGCAATTTCACTGACAAGCAGATTTTTTGTGAAATTCTGTTCTATATATTTTTGTACGGCAAAAATTTCAGGCCTTGCGGGTTTTATTTGAACAGTCTTTCGGTCAGGCAAATTATACATACTGATAAGTAACTGTGTTATAAGGGCGGATTGATATTCGCCCTTATACTGCATTTTGTCGTTAAAGCTGTTATACAGTTCATCAAATATGTGCTCGGTTAAAGCCTTTTTATCCCCCATTTCAAACACATGGCAAAAGTGCGGAGGTCTGTTTTTAAAGATACTGATAAGCTCGGGGTATGGTATTGCTTTATCGGTTTTTTCTGAATCGAGTATTATGAAAAAACGGCTGTAATTACCTGATAAGAGCTGCGTTGAATGCTCCTCAAGATTGCTTATGACTACTACCGAGTTTTCGTTTACAGTATATTCAGTGTTGTTTATTTTTATAAGGACTTTTCCGGACTTTATATATATTATCTCATAGGCATGGTGAAAGTGTATATCGGATAAAGGGGCAAAAGTTCTGTATTTAATATCCTTTATGATAGACTCCATTTTTATATCGCCTCCTTAAAATATATCATAACACAAATTTTACATATTTTTAAGCAAGGAGTACAGAGATTTTTTTGCTGTGTTATTTTATTATGTAAATATAAATATAAAGAAATGAGGATTGGTTTTCTGTGAATAAAGAAAAATGTGCAGTACACGAAAAATTCAGTTATAAAACTAAAGAGGAATTACAGGCAAAATTAAACGAATTGGAGCTTAATATACCTCTGTCTGACAATACGGATATTCTGTTTACACCTAAAAATATAGGCGGCAAAACAGTGCAGAACCGCTTTGCAATTCAGCCTATGGAGGGCTGTGACGGTACTTTTGACGGTGCTCCTGATGAGCTTACATTCAGACGTTACAACCGTTTTGCAAAGAGCGGAGCAGGCCTTATATGGTTTGAGGCTGTTGCCATGACAAATGAGGGTAGAGCAAACCCGAGACAGCTTTATCTTACAGAAAACAATCTGAGCGAGTTTCAGAGAATAGTCGATGAGATAAAGTCAACAGGTTTAAAGGAAAACGGATATGAGCCTGTTATAATCATGCAGTCCACACACTCGGGACGTTACTCCAAGCCAAACGGCGTTCCTGAGCCTATTATAGCGTACAACAACCCTATTTTTGAAAAGGACGCACCTATTTCCAAAGACAGAATAATTACAGATGATGAACTCAAAATTATAGAGGAAAAATACGCAAAGAGCTGTGAGCTGGCACAGAAAGCCGGATTTGACGGAATTGACGTTAAATGCTGTCACAGGTATCTGGCAAGCGAACTGATCAGCGCATATACAAGAGAGGGCGAGTACGGCGGCAGCTTTGAAAACAGGACAAGATTTATAATCAACTGTACAAAGTCGGCTATCTCTGCTAAAAAGGACAAGGATTTTATAATCGCTTCCAGAATGAATATATACGACGGATTTGAGTATCCGTACGGTTTTGGCGTAAAGGAAAACGGCGGTATAACACCTGATTACACAGAGGGCAAAAAGTTAGTCGGTATAATGCACAAAGAGCTTGGACTTCCGCTCATCGACATCACTATCGGAAATCCGTATTTTAACCCACACGTAAACCGTCCATACGATATGGGAGGATATATCCCGAGTGAGCACCCGCTTTTCGGAGTTGAGAGAATACTCAATGCGGCGGCTGTCATTCAGAAGGAATATCCTGAACTTGCCGTAATAAGCTCAGGTATAACATATCTGCGTCAGTATGCGCCTTATGCCGCAGCTGCAATGGTAGAGCAGGGTATGACAACACTTTCCGGTTTCGGACGCGAGTGCTTTGCTTATCCTGAGTTTATCCACGACATCAAAAACGGCGGCATGCAGCCTAACAAGTGCTGTGTTACATGCGGAA
>CALXEM010000083.1 GCA_944387335.1 uncultured Clostridia bacterium
GTTACGCTCGGAGAAAATTCCTATTGTTCGTTATATGAATCAATGATACAGCCTGTAGTCAATCCTGAAAACGCTAAAATTTATTACGACAAGGGACTTGAGGAATTAGAGCAGTCAAGACTTAGAAATTTGACGATGATAATTCCAGACCACTCCAATTTCCCGATTTTAGCGGGCATTTTGCAGCAGCAGTGGGAGAAATATCTGGGACTCTATATCAATATAGAGCCGCTTGAGACTGATGAGTTTAACGCAAGGCTTTCCTCAAACGACTATGACCTTGCAATAACCTCTGCGCAGGCTTCATACAATAATCCGTCTTCTGTATTTGAAAAGCTCAGCGCCAACACTGCGTTTTTGTCCTCAGCTCAAAAGGACAGCTACAACGCCCTTTTAAAGGAGGCGTCACTCTCCTCGGATATAGAACACTCGGTTCAAAAATTTGCACAGGCAGAGCAAATGCTTATAGACAATGCCGCAGCGCTTCCGCTGCTGTTTGAAACCTCATATTACGGTATAGGAAAAGATGTGAGCGGGCTTGTGCTCTCTCCGTTTGCTTACAGGGCGTTTGTAAAATATGCCGAGAAGCCGTATTAAACACAAAATTATATAAAAAATAAAGCCGATACCTAAAGAAAAGCAAAGTAAAATCTTTAAGTATCGGCTTTGTTTTATTTTCTCTTTATTTTTAAAAGCGCCGCCTTTTCCAGCCTTGAAACCTGCGCCTGTGAAATACCTATTTCCTGCGCGACCTCTGTCTGTGTTTTTCCGTTTAAAAAGCGCAGGGAGAGTATTTTCTTTTCACGGTCACCGAGCTTTGATATTGCGTCCTTTATTGATAATTCGTCCACCCAGTCGCCGTCACAGCTTTTGTCCTTTAACTGGTCAACCACATATATGGTGTCGCCCGAGTCGGAATATACAGGGTCGTACAGCGAAATCGGGTCGACTATCGCTTCAAGCGCAATCACCACATCTTCACGCGGGGCGTGCATACGCGAAGCTATCATCTCAACGGACGGCTCCTTTGACAGCTCGTTTTGAAGCTGTTCTCTGACGAGCATTGCCCTGTATGCCGTATCGCGCAGGGAACGGCTGACTCTTATCGGGTTGTTGTCCCTTAAATATCGGCGGATTTCACCAATTATCATCGGTACTGCATATGTTGAAAAGCGCACATTCAATGAGGTGTCAAAGTGGTCTATTGCTTTTATAAGCCCTATTGTGCCGACTTGGAATAAGTCGTCCATATTTTCGCCCCTATTTGAAAATTTCTGCACGACGCTGAGTACAAGTCTTAAGTTTCCGTTTATAAGCTCACTGCGCGCGTTTTTATTTCCGTTTTTCATCTCGTTTAAAAGCCGTATTTTATCCTTTTCCTTTAAAACGGTAAGTCCCGAAGTGTCTACACCGCATATTTCAACCTTGTTGTAATACAAAGCTTCACATCCCTTTAATCTATTGGCGGTAAAACCGTCTCGGTTAGATTATTGGAAAAAAAGCAGATTTCAAACAAAAGTTAAATGCCAATTATTAGTATTAAAAATAATTTTTTTGAGCCGTTGAAAAAACAGAATACTCCTGTTATCATTGTTTACGGATAAATATAAAAAATAATTTTTAAATAAAGGAAATGATGAAGCTATGAAAAAATGGGGTATTTTGGGCGCGTTGGACGCTGAAATTGCAAAGATAAAGGAAAACATGCAGATTGAGAAAACCGAGGAGGTTTATGGCTCAGTTGTATACGACGGCTTTATAAACAATACTCCCGTAACGCTTGTGTGCTGCGGTATAGGCAAGGTGAATGCGGCGGCTCTTGCAGGAGTTATAATCCGTGAGTTTAAAGTTGACGTCATAGTGAATGTCGGAATTGCGGGAGCTATGGGACACGGTGTTCAGACGCTCGACATAGTTGTATCCGAATGTGCGGAATTCCATGACACCGACGATGTTATGAAAAAATATTATCCGTTTACACAGTGCTTTGACGCCGACGAGGCTTTAAAAGAGCTCTGCCTTAAAGCTGTAAAGGCGCTCGATACAAAGAAAAATGTATGGTGCGGAAAGATTGCGACAGGCGACAGATTTGTAAACGACAAGGAGACTAAGCAGAAAATTGTTGAGAAATGTGCTCCGCTATGCGTTGAGATGGAGGGTGCGGCAATAGCTCAGGTGGCTTATATGAACAAAACTCCGTTCCTTATAATCCGCACGATGTCCGACAGCGCAGACGATGACGCAGACGAGACATACGACAACCTTTTGGAACTGGCGGCTGACCAGTCAGCTTCAATAATTCTTAAAATGCTTGAGCTTTGTTAAAATATAAAACAGATTTTTTATAAACTTTATTGAGAGAAGGGGGATGAATAGAATGGTTATAAAAAATCAGTATATGAGCGTGGAATTTGACGAAAAAAGCGGCGGAGTGCTCTCATTGGTGTGCTGTGACGACAGTGATAAAATGAACTGGGTTGAGGGAGCCAACGTATGGGGAACACCTGCTGTGATACCGTCGTCGGTCAATACCTCCTCTTTGGAGGGACAGTATATGCCGGACTCATATCTGAGTGGGACAGCGTTTGTGGCTTCAAGCAGCTTTAAAGAGGATTTTGTCGGTTTTAAAGACGGAGTTATGACGGCGGAGTATTCCGATAAGTCGTTAAAACTGACGGTAAAGAGGTTTTTTGCCGAAAACGGAAACTTTCGTGAGGAATATACGCTTAAAAATGACTCTGAGACAGAAATTTTTCTGCCGGAGGGAGAATTCGGAATATATACAACCTTTAACGACAGTTACCATGATGTCGACACCTGTTTAAAGGGAAGATGCCATGCGCATTTTTGGCTTGCAGGAGAATCAAGCTGTGTAAACGGCGTTAAAATGTCAGCAAAACCACCGCATATAGCTTTGGTATTGACTGAGGGTGTGCTTTCATCGTACAGCGTACAGAGAGATATAAGGGAGTTGAGCAACGACCGTGGTGATTTTATACTGCACCCTAGTGAGATAGTAATAGCTCCGCATGGTGAATACAGACTTTCCTGGGAAATATTCTTCCACAACGATGACGACTTATTTGACAGATTAAAACAGTACGATACATTCATAAATATTCAGGCCGAAGAATATACGCTCTTCCCGAACGAGCCGCTTAAATTTACAGCCGAGGCTTCAAAGGATATTTGTTCGGCTAAAGTTGATATAAGCGGTAAAGAGCTGGACTTTAAGGTTAACGGAAATATTCTATCAGTCGATACTGCTCTTGAGTTTTCGGGAGAGCGCACAGAGAGCGTTGTAAATGTTGAGATAAACGGCGTTAAAACATATCTGAAAATACTTCAGATGAACGATTTTGACAACATAATGTATAAACGCACAAAGTTTATACAGGAAAAACAACAGTATTTTAGAAAGGGAAGTCACCTTGACGGGGCGTACCTGATTTATGACAGGGATACCGAGCGGCAGTTTTACGCAAAGGCATTTGCCGACCACAATGCCGGAAGAGAGCGTGTCGGAATGGGCGTGATAATTGCCTGTCAGCTTCAGAAGAAGCATGACAAGGCTATGTTTGACTCACTTTTGAAATATGTTGAGTTTGTAGAGAGGGAATTATTTGACTTTGAGAGCGGAGTTGTGTATGATGATGCTCCGAGAGACAACAGCCAGCGTCACAGAAACTACAACTATCCTTGGGTTGCAACTCTGTTTATAGAGATGTTTAAGCTGACAGGGGATAAAACTTATCTTGAAAAGATGTTCTCGTGCATGCGCGGATATTACAACAACAAAGGTGAAAAGTTCTATGCAATAGGCATACCGATGGAGGAGTCAGTTAGACTTTTAAACGAAAACGGTATGTCCGACAAGGCGGGAGAGCTTCTTAATATGTATATCCGCCACGGAGAAATGCTTATAAAAAACAGCATACACTATCCTGCACATGAGGTTGCCTATGAGCAGTCAATCGTTGCGCCTGCGGCTTCTATGCTGTGCCAGCTTTATGAGATAACAAAAGAGGAAAAATACCTCGAGGAATTCAAAAAACAGCTGCCGCTTTTGTGCGCGTTTGAGTTCTGTCAGCCTGATTTTCGCATGAATGAGACGGCAATACGCCACTGGGACGGCTACTGGTTCGGAAAGAGAATGCAGTACGGCGACACATATCCACATTACTGGAGTACGCTTTCGGGCGACGTTATGGCAAGATACGCACGCCTTACCGATGACAAAGAGCTCATGCAGAAAGCGCAGAAAAACTTGCGCAGCAGCTTAAACCTGTTCTTTGACGACGGTTTTGGCTCATGTGCTTATATGAACCCTGTACGCTCTAACGGCAGAGAGGGAAAATATTACGACGAATGGGCAAACGACCAAGACTGGGCAATTTACTATCAGAACAAATGGCTTGATTACAAAAAGTAAAATATAAAAATAAAAAGGTGTGAGTTTTTAAAACTCATACCTTTTTATTTTGACGAAAACTGCTGCGGTAAGCTCTGGGGGAGAGGCTTGTTACATTTTTAAAGACCTCACTCATGTAATTCGGACTTGCATAGCCTGCCATTTCGGAAATTTGCTTTACCGAAAAATCAGTGTTGGATAGCAGAACTTTGACATCGTTTATCCTCAGTCGGTTTATGTAGTCATATACGCTCATGCCCATGTTCTTTTTGAAAATATGGCTTATATACGACACACTGCAGTTGCAGTGCTCGGCTATGTCGCGCACATGGATGTTTTGAGAATAGCTGCGGTTTAAAAAGACCGACGCTCGGCTTAAAATATATGAGCCGGATGTGTTTTTTTGCTCCGAGTGGCTATATATTGCGCGCAATTCTCGGTTTAAGAGCACAAACATACTGCACAGCGCCGATATACACACCTTTAGCTTTTCATAGTCACATACGGGCGGGATGATGTTCTTTTTATAAGCCGACACAAGGGAGGTGTAATCTATACTGTATTTTGATGAGATGTATTTCATGGCGCGCTCAGCCTTTTGACTGTCAAAGCAGTAGCCGCTCACGTCAATAAATCCGAGCACCTCGCCCGAATCGACTATGGGGAAAACATATTCGCCCATACCTGCATAGCATGTGCCGAAAAATACTCCGTCCTCGCACTTTGCGTAAACCTTGGGCTGACGCTCTATGCAGTGGCGCCACGCGTCGTCGCACGACTTTACGCAAAGGCAGTACGGATTTGAATTTATATTGTATTGAGCCAATTTTGCCATATAGTTTTCAAGCGGAATTTTATCTGTGTGAAACGCGGCAAAGTAGCCGAACTCCTCTTTTAAATAGTCAAAATATGCGGTTATGTCGTCTATGATGTTATCTATCATTATATAAACTCCCGTGCTAAAGTTTTTTGAAAGTATAGCATATATTCGGTTTAATATCAAAGTGTTTGTGCACGAAAGTTTATATAATAAGCAGAATAACGGATTTGAAAAAGCTCTTTTTAAAGCTATAATATGACTGCAAAAAGATTTTCTGAAAGGGAGAAACCGTTATGATGACATATACAGAAAAAGAGAGACAACTGCCGGTATACGCTGATGTGGACGTACTTGTGCTCGGAGCGGGACCTGCCGGCTGGGCGGCGGCTGTGAGCGCGGCAAGACAGGGCGCTGACACCCTTATAATAGAGGCGACAAGCGATATTGGCGGAGTTGCCACAAGCGGACTTATGAGCCACTGGACAGGTAACACCTTCGGCGGAATATATGAGGAAATGGTTGACAGAACAGTCAACAAGTACGGCGCAAATCCGAAGCTTGACGATAACGAAATGAGAAAATACATAGACCACGAGACTATGAAAACTCGCGCAATAGAGATGCTTGAGGAAGCAGGTGCAAAGATACTGCTCTACACATCTGCGTGCGACGTTATAATGGATGGAGATAAGCTCAAAGGCGTTATAATCGAAAACAAGAGCGGACGTCAGGCGGTGTTCTGCAAGACAGCGATAGATTGCACAGGTGATGGAGACATTGCGGCAAGAGCGGGAGCAGAGTACTTCAAGGGCAGAGAAGAGGACGGCGCAATGCAGCCTATGACGCTTATGATGCAGGTAGGTGGCGTTGACATAGACAGAATGGAGTATGTGTACAGCTTTGAGGACACATACAACGTCCCAGAGGGTGATATACAGCAGCTTGCTGGAAAATATATTCCTCACCCCGCGGGTCATGTGCTTGTTTATCCGTCTGTATTCCCGAATACTGTAACGCTCAACATGACAAACGTGACAGGAGTAGACGGCACAAATGCCGACGATATAACAAAGGCTTACATAAAGTGCAGAAAGCAGATACCGCAGATAATTGCGTTTTTAAAAGAGCATGTACCGGGATTTGAAAACTGCTATGTCACAAAGACAGCGGCTCAGATAGGCGTAAGGGAGACAAGACACTTTAAAGGTGTTAAGACAATAACGCACGACGATATACTGGCGGCGAGAGTATTTGATGACTGGGCAGTTCCGAACGTACAGTTTAACTTCGATGTACACAACATAACAGGAGCAGGGCTTGACAAAACAGGATCGCAGAGAACCTTTAAGCAGAAAAAGGCGTATACAATACCTTATGGATGTTTAGTGCCTGAAAAGACAGACGGACTTCTGCTTGCAGGCAGAAATATCTCAGGCACACACATGGCACACTCCAATTTCAGAGCTATGCCGATATGTGCAAACATAGGTCAGGCGGCTGGTGTTGCTGCGGCTATGTGCGCTAAGGAGAATATTCAGCCGAGAGAGCTTGACGTGACAGCTCTCCAGACTGAGCTTAAAAAGCTCGGCGTTTATCCGAGATAAGATATAAGATTAAAATAAAAGCACACCGATTTTTATTTTTAAAAATCGGCGTGCTTTCTTTATTATTTAATGAATTCCTTTAAAATATCGAGCTGCTGAGGGGTGTCGATGTCGGCGAGTTCATATTCATTCTGAGCCTGTACGGTGCGTACACAGTCGCTGTGATATTTTATCACCGCCGAGCCGCCGTTTTCACCGCTTATCTGCGACAATTCTCCGTAAAATGCTTTTGGGAATATTACGGGGCTTGCCTTTATATCGCCGTATGCAAGCCTGCAAATGCTGTCAGGGTGGCTTTTAAACTCGGATATGAGCGACATCATGCTTTCGTGTGACAAAAGCGGCTGGTCAGCGTGCAGGAACATACATCCGTCGATGTCCTGCATTCTGGTTATGCCTTCCCTGACCGTGTCACTCTGAAAGTCGTGCGAGTGCAGAACGCACTCGATATCGCGCTGTTTGCATATGTCCTCTATCTGAGAGTAGCGGGTGATGACAATTCTTGAGTTTATAAACGGTGTGTCTGTCAAGTCGAGCGGGTAGTCAATGAGCCTTTTGCCGCCGAAATCTGATAAGAGTTTATTTGAGCCAAAACGCCTTGAAAAGCCCGAAGCCATTATAACACAGCCGACCTTTACGCTGTTTTGCAGAAATATGTCGTTATAGTATTTTAAACAGGCGTCATTGCAGGCGGTTTTAAATTTTTCGTACCGTGATATTAGCTCTTTGGCGTTGTCTGTAAGGCAGCTGCCGCCTCCGCCTTTTCCGCCTATTTTGCGCTGAGTAAGCTTAAAGCCGAGCTGCTTTTCGGCGCGGTCTATTATGGCGTGTGCCTTTGTGTACGCCATATTCATGCTAATTGCGGCGGCTCTGAGCGAGCCTGTCTTTTCCGTGAGTAAAAGTAAGCGGTAAGGGCCTTCGCCGAAAAATTTTTCCGACTCATCGTCGCATATATAAAGGCGAATAACAGGCTTCATTGCAGTCAGTCCTCCTTGAGCATAAAGAGCTTGTCCTTGTAGCGAAAAACGGTTACGTTTGAATAGATTTTTGACAGCGCAGTGGAAAGTGTTTCCTCGCTGTCCGTTTTTGGATATATTATATCAGAAATTCTGCCGTTTGAGAGAAGTATTATTTTATCGCAGAATTCGAGTGAGAGTATCGGGTCATGTGAGCACAAAACAGCGGCTTTGCCGAGAGTTTCGGTTATAGACTTTACCGTCTTTATGAGCAGTCTGCGGTTTGAAAAGTCAAGCGCGCTGTCCGGCTCGTCGAGCAGCATTACAGGAGTATTTTGCACAATAGTCCTTGCGAGTATGCAAAGCTGTTTTTGCCCCTCGCTCAGGGAAAGAAAATCGTCGTCGCGTCTTTCAAAAAGTCCGACTGTTTTGAGCGCTTCGTACGCCTTTTGGTACATACTCTTATCCGGTTGAGAGAGTATGGGCAGATACGGGTTAAATCCCATCATTACAATATCCGTGACTGACAGCGAAAAGGATACGGACGGTCTTTGCGGGATATAGCTTATTAGCTGTGAACGGCGTTTATTAGAAAGCGGGCGTATATTCTGACCGTTTACCATACAGCTTTTATACGATC
The DNA here is from genome assembly GCA_944387335.1 of uncultured Clostridia bacterium. Classification (GTDB taxonomy): domain Bacteria; phylum Bacillota; class Clostridia; order Oscillospirales; family Ruminococcaceae; genus CALXEM01. Next base: position 8,432 of record CALXEM010000083.1, read on the forward strand.
CTACAAGCGAGCAGATTGCTTTTAACAATGTGGATTTTCCACTGGAGTTTGCGCCCAAAAGCCCTGTGAGAGAGCCTTTTTCAACCGAGAGGGAAACGTCAAACAGCACCTGTCTGCCGTTATATGACGCATTTATGCCCTCGGCGCAAAAAAGCGGAGCTTTATTCTCAGAGCACATTGCGTCTATTCCCCCTTAATATGAGATATACCATAAACGGCGCGCCCAAAAGTGATGTGAATATGCTGACAGGCAAATCTGACGAGGCGACAGAGCGGGCGAGTATATCCGACACAAGCATTATTATACTGCCGATTACACCGCCCAAAAACATTGTTGAGAGGCGGTTGTTTTTTGTGATAAGGCGTGCTGTGTGCGGCGCTAAAAGTCCCGTAAAGCTTATAAGTCCCGTTACGCTGACTATTGACGTGACCGCCAAGGTTGCGATAATAAGTACAATAAAGCGGATAATACTGACATTCACGCCGAGCATACCCGCCTCCTGCTGGTCTATGGACAAAAGCGTTATTTGACGGTAGAGAAGAAATATAAGCACACAGCACACGCCTGAAACAGCTATCGGCATATACATTTTGGAGGCTGTAACGGCGCTGAGTGAGCCCATTATCCAGTATTCAATGGACGCCAGCTGTTTTTCGGGATCGGCGGAGAGCTTTAGAACCATTAACGCCGCCTGAGCTATTGAGCTTACGGCAATTCCCGATAAAACGGCTGAGTAGAGCTGATTTTTTCCACAGACGGACGAGAGAGTCAGCGACAATGCCACTGCTATAAGTCCACCCAAAAACGCCGACGCTGTAACTGAAACGGCGGAGGAGGACAAAAACAGTATGGCAAACGCCGCACCTGTCGAAGCGCCGGAGGATACGCCGATTATGTCGGGTGAGGCGAGCGGGTTTTGAAAGACTGTCTGAAACACGCCGCCTGCAACACCTAAAACAAATCCGCACACAAGCGCCATTACAGTTCTTGGCAGACGCAGTGTGAAAAAGACTTTCAGCGCCATTTCGTCTCCGCTTAGAAGAAGCGAGGGTGTCAGCGGATAGCGGCCTATACAAATGGATATAAAGACAGCGGCAGCTGTCAAGATGAGAGCGGCCGCCGTTGTTATTTTAATCTGTCTTTTTGTCATGGCTTTTACGCGATAGAGGATACGTCAGGTGTAAAGCCGTAGAATGTCTCATAGAACTCTGTTACTGTGTTTTTGAGGTCGTCTGCGGAGTATTTTTCAGGATAGAGTGCATTTGCAAGCCATGCTGTACCGAGAACACCGCTCGGAACAGGTGAATCCCATGACTCAAAGTCGTCCGGGAGCTGATATACCTTTTTATTCTTTACAGCGTCAACCTCAGCGATGTTTGTATCTGCCAAAACGTCATCAACTGTGTAGTCAGCGTCGGAAGCGATTACAATTACCTGAGGATTCCATGCGAGTATCTGCTCATAGCTTACATCTGCCCATGAGTTGCCCTCAAGCTCTGCTGCAACGTTTGTACCGCCTGCGTTCTCGATGAGTGTGTTCTGATACATGTCAGCGCCTGCTGCTGCTAAAAATGAGCTGTTGGAGCTTAAATATACTGTCTGTTTCTCAACGTCGGAGAGAGCAGTGTCGATATCGGAGAGAAGCTTTTCGTTAAATGCTTTAAGCTCCTCTGCCTTTTCAGATGAACCTGTTACCTTGCCGAGCAGTTCGATAGCTTCCTCAAGGAGTTTTTCGTCCTCCGGGTTTACTGCGATTACTGTTATTCCGAGTTCCTCAAGTGCAGGAATGGAGTCCTTTAATTTTGCAGGGAGAATTACAAGGTCAGGGGAGAGCGCAGCGCATCCCTCGAGGTTAAACTCTTTAGCTGTTCCTACATCAGGCAGTTCGAGCAGTTCTTTTGCAGCGAGAGAGTAGATAGGACGGCTGTCAGCCTTTGCCTCTATACCAACGAGCTTGTCCTGCTGGCCGAGAGCTATGAGAAGGCTTGTTGAGATGTAATAGCCGCTTACTATTTTTTCAGGCTCTTTTTCGATTGTAACCTCACGTCCGAGCTGGTCTGTAACAGTTACAGGCATTGTATCGGACATGGAGAGAGCTTCGGACGGTGCTGAGCTCGACGAATTTTGTGAAGATGAGCTGCTCTGATTGTCAGTTGTACCTGAGCACGCTGTCATGGAGAATACGATTACTGCCGAAAGCAGTACTGCGAGTAGTTTTTTCATTTTGACTTTCTTTCCTTTCATGTAAAAGAAGTTTTTTGTTTTGGTTGTTTTCATGCAGACTTATTATTATTTTGCCGATATAATTTAAAGGATATACAGAGTAGGTTAAATTCGTTATACATTCAAAACAACAACGCAAATAATACCATATTATTGGACTTTTATCAAGAGTTTAACTATAATAAGTATGAGGATATTCGCCGCAGAATATGCGGCAGAATTTTTGGAGGTCGCTTATGATAACATTTTCTAATTATGTACAGGCCGAAAGCTTAGATGAGGCATATCAGCTTAATCAGAAAAAGGGCAATGCAGTAATCGGCGGTATGCTTTGGATGAAAATGCAGAAAAAACGATACAACACAATCATAGATTTATCGAAGCTTAATCTTAATACAATAGAAGAAACAGACGAAGAATTTAAAATAGGCTGTATGGTGACGCTCAGGGACATTGAACAGCACAAGTCCTTTAACGAGTACACCTGCGGTGCGGCTCGCGAGAGCGTAAGGCATATTGTCGGAGTGCAGTTCAGAAATGTGGCAACCGTGGGAGGCAGCATATTCGGAAGATACGGCTTTTCGGATGTACTCACTCTGTTTATGGCGCTCGACTGCTGTGTTGAGCTCTACAAGGGCGGAATTGTGCCGATAGCTGAGTTTGCAAATATGAAGTATGACCGAGATATTCTTATAAGGCTTATTGTCAAAAAGAAACCTATAAAAATAAGCTACAAGAGCATGAGAAACACAAAGACAGATTTTCCGACACTTACCTGTGCCGTATCAAAATATGACGGCGTGATGAGAGCTGTTATAGGCGCAAGACCTATGAAAGCCGTTGTTGTTGAGGATAAGGAAAATATTTTCGGCACCTGCGGATATGACGAAGCATGCTCAAAGTTTGCCGAGTATGTCTGCGGTAACGTGACGACAGGCTCTAATTTAAGAGCGGGCGCAGAGTACAGAAAACAGCTTGTAAAGGTACTTGTAGAACGCGCATGCGGCGATATTAAGTAAGCCGCTGAAAGTGAAAGGAATGTAAAAAATAAAATGAATATAACTTTAAAATTAAACGGCAAAAAGATAAGCCGTGATATAGAGCCGGACATGCTGCTTATAGACTTTGTGCGCGCAGAGGGCTGTCTGAGTGTTAAAAGAGGCTGTGAAACAGCTAACTGCGGACTTTGCACCGTGTTTTTAAATGAAAAGCCAGTGCTGTCGTGCTCCGTTTTGGCGGCTAGAGCGAACGGACAGAGCGTGACTACGCTTGAGGGCGTGGGACGCGAGGCTGAGGAGTTTGCTGAGTTTGTGGCAGATCAGGGAGCTGAGCAGTGCGGCTTCTGCAATCCGGGATTTGTTATGAACGCTGTTGCGCTTTTCAGGGAAAACCCTGACCCGAGCGTGGACGAGATAAAGGAATATTTAGCGGGAAACCTGTGCCGCTGTTCCGGATATGAGGGACAGTTAAGGGGTATACTCAACTTTCTTGAATGGAAAAAGGGGGGCGCAAAATGAATAATGTAAACCGTCCCGTAAGAAAAAAGGACGCAATGCAGATACTCATGGGCAAGCCTGTATATACGGACGACATAGCTCCGTCAAACTGCCTTGTGGTAAAGGTGCTGCGCTCACCGCACGCAAATGCGATAATTGAGGACATAAACACATTTGTTGCCGAAAAAGTACCGGGAATTGAGGCTATATATACATGGAAAGACATCGACCAAAACTCTCGCCGCTTTACTTTGGCGGGACAGACATATCCTGAGCCGAGCCCATATGACAGGCTTATACTGGACAGGCATGTCAGATTTGTGGGCGATGTTGTTGCAATAGTGGCAGGCGAGGACGAAAAATGCGTTGACAAGGCTTTAAAGCTTATCAAGGTAAAATATAACGTACTCGAGCCTGTGCTCGATTTCAGAAAATCCAAGGACGGCGAGATACTCGTTCACCCCGAGGAGAACTGGGAGTCGCTCTGCCCTGTGGGAGCTGACAACAAGCGCAACCTTTGCGCCCATGATGTAAGCGGCTCGGGCGACGTTGACGCTGTTTTGGCTGACTGTGACATAGTGTTTGAGAGAACATATCACACAAAGGCTAATCAGCAGGCAATGATGGAGACATTCCGCACTTTCTGTACCATAGACACATATGGCAGACTGAATGTAGTAAGCTCAACTCAGATAGTTTTCCATTGTCGCAGAATTATCTCAAACGCACTGCATATACCTAAATCGATGATACGTGTTACAAAGCCGAGAATAGGCGGAGGCTTCGGCGCAAAACAGTCGTCTGTCAGCGAGATTTATCCTGCTTTTGTAACGTGGATGACAAAAAAACCGTCTAAGATAGTGTTTACAAGAGAGGAGTCGCAGATTGCGTCGTCTCCGCGACATGAGATGGAGATAACAGTAAGGCTCGGCGCTATGAAGGACGGACACATAAGGGCAGTTGATTTGTACACACTTTCAAATACAGGCGCTTACGGCGAGCACGGACCGACAACGGTAGGCCTTTCTGGACATAAGTCAATTCCGCTTTACGGTAGAGTTGAGGCGTTCAGATTCGGATATGACGTTGTATATACAAACGTGATGTCGGCGGGAGCTTACAGGGGATACGGCGCAACTCAGGGACTTTTTGCAATGGAGAGCACTGTGAACGAGCTGGCATCCATGCTCAAGATGGACCCGATTGAGTTAAGGGAAAAGAACATTGTAAAAGAGGGCGACATAATGCCTGCATATTACGGTGAGCCTAACTCAAGCTGTGCTCTCGACCGCTGTTTAAAACGCGTTAAAGAGATGATAGACTGGGACAACAAATACCCTGTCAGAAAGATAAGCGAAACTAAGGTGCGCGCTGTCGGTATGGCTATGGCTATGCAGGGCTCGGGTATTTCCGGTGTTGACGTAGGATCCGCTACACTTAAAGTAAATGACGACGGATTTTATACAATGCGTATTGCCGCCGCCGACATGGGCACAGGCTGTGACACTATATTGGCGCAGATTGCCGCCGAGGTGCTCGAGTGCTCCGTTGACGATATAACTGTTTTGGGAGCTGACACGGACGCTTCGCCTTACGATTCGGGCTCATATGCTTCGAGTACAACATATGTAACCGGTAAGGCGGTTGAGAAATGCGCTATTCAGTTAAAAGAACAGATTTGCAAATTAGGTGCAAAACTGCTCGGCTGTGACGTTGACAAAGCCGAGTTTGACGGAAAATGCGTAACCGATATTGACAGCAAGAAGAGCATAGCGCTCGGTGATATTGCAACTGCTTCAATGGCGGGCAACGACATTGCGCTTGAAGCGGCTCAGTCGCACACTTCCAAGACATCGCCGCCGCCGTTTATGGTGGGTGCCGCCGAGATTGAGGTGGATTTGCAGACAGGCGAGGTTGAGGTTGTGGATTATGCCGCCGCTGTTGACTGCGGAACTCCGATAAATCCTAATTTGGCGAGAGTTCAGGCAGAGGGCGGTATACTTCAGGGTATCGGAATGGCTCTGACAGAGGATATAACATATGACGATAAGGGCAGAATGGCTCAAAACTCATTTATGCAGTATAAAATTCCGACAAGAGTTGATATAGGCAGAATAAGAGTTGAGTTTGAGAGCAGTTATGAGCACAACGGTCCTTTCGGAGCCAAATCCATAGGCGAGGTTGTTATAAACACACCTTTGGGCGCTGTTGCAGACGCTGTTTACAACGCTACGGGACTGAGATTCAGAGAACTGCCTATCACACCTGAAAAAATTGCAATGGGACTTTTAAATAAAGACAGGCAATAAATAGTAAAGATTAAAAATAAACAGCGGTGCTTTTCAAAGTGCACAAGTCCAGTAAAAACGGACAATAGAAAAAGACAGCCTCCTATGGTAGAATT
>CALXEM010000084.1 GCA_944387335.1 uncultured Clostridia bacterium
TTATATCTCTCAATCATTTCGGCGGCGTTTTTCAAAACGGCCGGCGTTATGTTATCTCCGCCTATAATTCTGCCTATTTCTTTTATGCGCTCATCGCCGTAAATTGCACGCACCTGAGTTTTTGTCCTGTTATCATAAACTTTCTTTTCTATCAATAGATGATGATTTGCCGCGGCGGCAACCTGAGGCAAATGCGTTACGCAGATTACCTGCTTATTTTTCGCCGTCTGGCGTAGCTTTTCGGCAATTTTAACTGCGGCTCTTCCGCTGACGCCGGTATCAATCTCATCGAAAATCATTGTCTGAACAGCGTCTTTATCCGAAAGCACGTTTTTCATAGCAAGCATTATACGTGAAATTTCACCGCCCGACGCTATCTTTGAAAGCGGTCTCGGCGCTTCGCCTACATTGGCTGAAATCAAAAATTCCATAGTCTCGCTTCCGTTTGAGTAAAGCTCGCATGGATGTGTTTTAACTGTCAGCACAACGGACGGCATATCGAGAAATTTAAGCTGTTCGCACACAAGCTTTGCAAAACGGTCAGCCGCTTTCTTTCTCTCGTCGGCAAGCTGTGCGGCTTTATCGTGCGCCAGTTTTTTAAGTTCCTTTAGCTTTTTGCGCAGTGCCTCGCACTTTTCCTCCGAGTTGGAAAGCCCCTCAAGCTCACTGCGGCAGTTTTCAGCATATTCCAGCACCGATTCAATGTCGGTGCCATATTTTCTTTTAAGCTTATATATCAAATCCAGACGCTCTTCAATATATTCGAGCTCCGAATCGTCATATTCAAAATCTGCAATATACTCTTTTAACTCCGAGTTTATCTCCTCAAGCTCATAGCTCAGTTCTCTGGAACGCGCGGCAATTTTGGCTATCGACTCATCAAAATCAGCAACGCTCTCGAGCTCGGACGCCGCATTCTCGGTTAAAGCTGTAATGCCGTCAAACTCGTCTGAGCCGTCAAGGTATCCCGACGCGGTATTCACGGCAGAAAATATCTTTGAATAATTTTTGATAATACGGCGTTTTGATGAGAGTTCATCGTCCTCGCCCGGCGTTAAATCAGCCGCATCTATCTCGTTTAACTGATATGTTAAAAGGTCTATTCTGCGCTCCTTTTCGCCCTCATCGCTCTCCAAAGTCTGAAGCTCTGACGCCGTATTCTTCATATCGGAATACACCTTAAAATAATCGTCTCTCAGCGCTTTGAGCGAGCCGAAAGAATCTATAAACAAGACATGGTTTTCAGGCTTTAAAAGTGACTGATTGTCATGCTGACCGTGTATATCTATCAAAAGCGGAGCCAAGCGCTTTACAATAGACGCTGTGGCAGGCTTTGCATTTATGCGGCAGGTAGATTTTGCGTCAGCTGTAAACTCTCGGGAAAGTACAATCTGTCCGTCATCGCACGGATAGCCCATCTCCTCGCAAATCGCGCTTACATCGTCGCCTATATTGTCAAACAGCGCCGTAACTGTCGCTTTATTTTCGCCGAAGCGCACCAAATCCTTGTTTATCCTTGCACCGAGCACGGTATTTATTGAATCTATAAGGATTGATTTTCCCGCACCGGTCTCTCCTGTAAATACGTTAAAACCGTTGTCAAAGCATATTTCTGTCTTTTCAATTACTGCGATATTTTCAATGTAAAGTTCTCTGAGCACCGGTTTATCACCTCTTATTCGGCAACATTGAGAAGTCTTTTAAGTATCTCCATAAATTCCTCTGCCGCTTCCTCTGAACGCAAAAGCACAAATATAGTGTCGTCTCCCGCAAGCGTTCCCACAACACCGTCCCAGTGCATGGAGTCAAGTGTAGCACATGCGGCGTTTGCCATACCTGTATAGCATTTTACAACAACGGTATTCATAGCCCTGTCAACTGTCTGCACCGACTCTTTAAAAATCGCGTGGAATTTAAACGATATATTGTCGCTTTTGTTCTCAACACCTGTTGTATAACGGTATTTTCCGTCTCCGGAAAGTGTCTTTACAAGGCGAAGCTCCTTTATATCTCTGGAAACAGTGGCCTGAGTTACCTTAAAGCCGGAGTCGTGAAGCCATTTTAAGAGCTCCTCCTGCGTATCTATTGAATGTTGAGAAATTAAATCCAGAATTTTGGCATGTCTCTTAGTTTTCATGGTTTCTACCCCTACCCTCTTGTCATAATTTTTTTATTTAAAATCTCATAAAATTCATTGTTCTCAAAGCAGATAAATTTAACGCACCTGTCAGCTTTTCTTATTGTGACATATTCGCTTGAATCGAGCGTATGCAGTTTTTCGCCGTCAATATAAAGCTGTACATCGTCCGAGTTATTCACAAATCTGCTCTGTATTTTTAACTGCTTATCCTCTGAAAATACAATGGAACGCGCAAATATTGAATGAGGACATATCGGCGTCATTGAAATACAGTTGACGCTCGGGTCAATCACAGGACCTCCCGCAGACATAGCATAGGCTGTTGAACCTATTGAGGTTGAGAATATAATTCCGTCCGCACGGTAACTGCTGACTGTCTTGCCCTGACATGTAACGTCAAGGTCGACAATCTTGCCCATATTGCCCTTTGAAAGCAACACCTCATTCACAGCAGTATATGTAAACACACCGTTTTTTGTATGGACATCGGCTCTTAGCGCCATTCTGTCCTCTATAACGGATTTTTTTAAATTTTCGGGTAAATATTCAATATCTGAAATTTCAAGCTGAGCCAAAAAACCCATTCTGCCCGCATTTATCCCCAATATGGGTATATTTTTTTCCAATGCATATTTTGCACTGTGTATAATAGTTCCGTCGCCGCCTATCGCCACAATAAAATCAGCATTTGCAATACACGTGCTTTTATCTGCAAAATAAGCACTGCAATCCCCATTAAATAAGCCTTGAAGCTCACTGTCTATATACGAATTTATATTAGCCTTTTTTAAGAGTTCAACTGTTTTTTCAGCGCAGTGTACAGCATTATTTTTTTGAATATTTACAATTATCCATGCATTTTTCTTCATTGAGGCACACCTCTGAACGAGTTTTTACCGTAAACGGAATCCTTATAAGACAGTCTAGCATACAAAGCGTCCTGTTTCAATCAAAATACATAAAAACAAAATATTTTTTGCATAAAAATCAATTTATATCAAGTGAATGTGAACGCTCTACAAGCGCCTTTACAGCCTCTGAGGACGTTATCTGACTGTTATCAACTGATTTATCATCTGTTTTTTTGATGTGCATGAGATATTCTATATTTCCCTCAGGACCTTTTATAGGGGAATACTCCAGTCCCAAAATTGAAAATCCTATCTCGCGCGCATTTTTTAGAGCCTTTTCAATTACTTCAATATGTGTCTGTGGGTCTTTTACAACGCCTTTTTTGCCGACTTTCTCCCTGCCAGCCTCAAACTGCGGTTTTATAAGACATACCATCTCTCCGCCGTCCTTTAAAAGATTGTATGCGGCAGGTAATATAAGTGAAAGCGAAATAAACGACACGTCAACGCTGGCAAAATCTATCTCATCAGGTACCTGCTTGTGAGTAACATATCTGAAATTTGTCCTTTCAAGATTTACTACACGCTCATCACATCTCAGTTTCCATGCAAGCTGTCCGTATCCAACATCTATTGAATAGACCTTTACAGCGCCGTTTTGGAGCATACAGTCGGTAAATCCGCCCGTTGACGCACCTATATCCATACATATCTTTCCATTTAAATCTATCGGAAATTCCCTCATGGCTTTTTCAAGCTTTAAGCCTCCGCGGCTTACATATTTAAGCTGAGCGGCTCTCACTTCAATTTTATCCGTGTCCTTTACCTGCATGCCGGCCTTGTCCGCTTTTTGGCCGTTTACATAGACATCTCCCGCCATTATTACGCTTCTGGCACGTTCACGGCTGTTTACCAGACCTTTATCCACTAAAACAACATCTAAACGCTGTTTCATTCTAATTTATCAAGCCTTTCAAAAATATATTATTCCTCTGTGAAGTTGTTTATTTCTATCCAGTTCTTAATTGATGTGCTGTCAAGCCCAACTGTTTTAATAGCTGATTTGACAGTCGCCTGTTTTACAAAACCGTTTATTGTTCTGGAAATATATCTGCCATTGTATCCGCGCTCCAATAAAATGTCCGCCATTATCTGTGACAATGAGCCGGTTTTATAAGACTCCTCAGCAAACATTACTGTATTGTATCCGGATACAATATCTATAACTTCCGATGAAAGCGGCAGTATTTTATTGAGCTTTAAAAGGTGTACATCTTTGCCCTCTTGTCTCAATTTCTGTACAGCTTCGGCAGCTTCTGTGTAAATTCTTCCGTATGTTACAAGCAGAATATCCGACTCATTTTCCGCAACGAGTGTATATTCATCGCTCGGATTTGTTTCAAATCCTGTAGGATAGTGCGGCTGAGAACCTCTCGGGTAGCGCAGAGCGCACGGACCTTTCTCTACATAAAGGCATTTTTTCAGCGCAATTTTGAGTTCATCGTAATTTCCGGGGGAATATACAGTCATACCCGGTACAGTTGATAAAAACGGAACATCAAAAAGCCCCTGATGTGTTTCACCGTCGTCGCCCACTATACCTGCTCTGTCTATTGCAAATACAACATGCTCACTTTCAATGGCGCAGTCATGTATAAGCTGGTCATATGCCCTCTGTAAAAATGAAGAATATACAGCAAATACCGGCAGTGCACCCTTTGAAGCAAGTCCTGCCGCAAACGCCGTTGCATGTGCCTCAGCTATTCCCACATCAAAATATCTCTTTTTAAAGGCTTTGGCATAGTTTTTGAGTCCTGTACCCTCGCCCATTGCGGCTGTGATAGCGCATATTCTGTCGTCCACCTGTGCGAGCTCACAGAGAGTATCTCCGAAAACGCTGGAAAAGCTGTCTGTTGAAGATACATCCGGGTTTCCTGTATCAATATCAAATTTAGGTACACCGTGATACTCGGTAGGACGCTTTTCGGCGTACTCATATCCTTTTCCCTTTGTGGTTTCAACGTGCACCATTACAGGCTTATTTATGCGTTTAGCTCTTCTCAAAGCTCTTACAAGCTGCTGTATATCGTGTCCGTCAACAGGGCCTATATATACAAAACCAAATTCCTCAAAGAATGTTGTGTGATATATGGCGCTTTTAATTATTTCCTTTGTATGTCTTAAAAATCTGCAAGCACCCTTGCCGACAAGCGGTATTTTACGCAAAAAATGCTCGAGATTATTTTTAAGTCTGAAATATTTAGGATTAGAGCGTATTTTTGAAAGATATTTCGCCAGTCCGCCTACATTTTTAGATATGGACATCTCGTTGTCATTTAAAATTACAATGAGCCTGTCACCTGAACGTCCGGCATTGTTCATGCCCTCATATGCAAGTCCGCCTGTAAGCGCGCCGTCTCCTATAACGGCAACAACATGTCCATCGTCCTTGAGCATGGATTTAGCCTTAGCTATACCGTTTGCTACTGATATTGACGTACTGCTGTGCCCGGCAACAAAAGCGTCGTGTTCGCTCTCAGCCTGTTTAGGATAACCTGAAAGGCCGTTTTCCTGACGTATTGTAGAAAACCTGTCTTTTCTTCCTGTTAAAATTTTATGTGTATAGGACTGATGTCCCACATCAAAAACAAATTGGTCTTTAGGTGTGTCAAATACCTTGTGCATAGCGATAGTAAGTTCTACAACACCTAAATTAGAAGCAAGATGACCTCCGTTTTTGGAAATGGTGTCAATGAGCAACTCCCTTATTTCCTCGCTTAAAACATCAAGCTCCTCATAGCTCATGTTTTTTATATCTGACGGGTAATTAACACAGTCAAGCAGCTTCTTTTTTGAATCTGACATAAACCTTTTTCCCCTCTTTTCAAAGCTTTAGGCAATCGGCATAAGTGCAGCCACAAGTATTCCCAACAATGCGCCGCCCAACACCTCGAGAGGTGTATGTCCCAAAAATTCTTTCAATGCCTTTTCAGGCTTATTTTCGTTGTCCTTATCCTCAAACACAAGCTTATTGAGGACTTTTGCCTGTTCGCCGGCGGCACGTCTTACACCCATTGCGTCGTACATAACAACTCCCGCAACTATAAAGCATATTGCGAATTCGGGTGAATTAAAGCCTATTCCGCGCGCCATGGCAACAGTAAGCGAACACACCAGCGCAGAATGTGCACTCGGCATTCCGCCTGCTCCCACAAGACGCTCGGGGTTAAATTTTTTATTTACAATAAAAGAAAACAATGTCTTTAAAACCTGCGCCGATATCCACGCCACCATCGCAACATTTATATAATAATTGCTTGTAAGTTCTTTTAACATTTTTTATTATCTTTCCTTTCCCACCTTAGATGTGCACACCAAATTCCGCACAAATTATAAATTAAAAGGAATATATTTATTTTAATTTCTTTTGTTATATAAAACAATACTCAATTATTTCTGCTGAGCAGCATATTTGTCAAATCATAAAGGAATTTATCGGTTATTCCAAGCTCTTTTAAGACGTCTATTGCCTTTTGAGTATATGCCTTTGCGTCCTCTTTTGCCTTTTCGAGTCCTGCAATAGTTACATATGTGCATTTATCCTGTTCGCTGTCGCTGCCTATCGGCTTGCCGAGCAGCTTTTCGTCACCCTCAACGTCGAGTATGTCGTCGACAATCTGAAAAGCAAGGCCGAGGTTATATCCGTATTCAGCAGCTTTCTTTATAGTTTTGTCATCTTTGCCAGCAGCAATACAGCCCATGCTTACAGCCGCCTGTATAAGCGCGCAGGTCTTTAATTTATGGATATACATTACAGTATCCAAATCAATCTGCTTGCCCTCGCTGATAAGGTCGACAACCTGACCGCCTATCATGCCGTCAACTCCTACATATTCGGAAAGCGTTCTCGACGCTCTGACAGCGTTTTCAGCGCCTATCATACCTGCACTCTCCTCAGAGCATACAACACCGAAAGCAAGGTTTATAAGTGCATCACCTGCCAAAAGAGCTGTCGCCTCGTCAAACGCAACATGGCACGACGGTTTTCCTCTTCTCATATCGTCGTCGTCCATACACGGCAAATCGTCGTGTATAAGTGAGGACGCGTGTATCATCTCTATTGCGCTCGCCAAAGGAAGAGCGTTTTGCATATTTCCGCCCATTGCCTCACAGAACTTTAATATTAAAACGCCGCGAACTCTTTTTCCGCCTGAGAGTGTGCTGTAACTCATAGCCTTGGAGACAAGCTCCTGTTTTGTACCCTCTTTAGGCAAAAAATATGTCAAAGATCTCTCTATTAAATCCACACAGCTTTTGAGCTGTTCTTTAAAATCATACAT
>CALXEM010000085.1 GCA_944387335.1 uncultured Clostridia bacterium
AAGCGATTCGCTTGACTGTCCTGAGCTTGTGCCGTCACTTGAGGAGATAAGAGCACAGAAAAATGCAAAATAACATACAATAAATATTTGAGATTTAAAAGAGCTGCGAAGTGCTTTGATTTTAAAGCGCTTTGCGGTTCTTTTTTATGTAACAAATATACTTTGGCTTCCGTATAATGTCATAGGCGCAAAAAACAATATTTTTAAAATATAAACTTACCTGTGAGGTGGTGCCCATGGCAAAAAAAGCGCTGGAGCTCTGCAATGTAAAGCAGAAGTATCAGGCGCCCAACGGAGAAATAATCGCGATAGAAAATGTAGATTTTTCTGTTGACGAAGGCGAATTTGTCAGCATTGTAGGACCGTCGGGATGCGGAAAATCAACACTGCTTTCAATAGTTTCGGGACTTATAAAGCCGACAGAGGGAAGCGTTTTGATATACGGAAAAAAGGAAGATTCAATGAGTCCGCAGATAGGCTATATGCTTCAAAAAGATAATCTGCTCGAATGGCGGAGCATATATAAAAACGTAATTCTGGGACTGGAAATAAGAAAAATGCTTACAAAGGAGAATGAGGAGTACGTAAATGAACTTTTAAAGACATATGGGCTGTATGAGTTTAAGGATAAATATCCAAGTCAGCTTTCGGGAGGAATGCGCCAAAGGGCAGCGCTTATTAGAACGCTTGCCGTGAAACCGAAAATACTGCTTTTAGACGAGGCGTTTTCTGCGCTAGATTATCAGACAAGAATAGCGGTGACGGATGATGTGTATTCAATTTTGAAAAGAGAAAACAAAACTGCGCTGATTGTGACGCACGATATACCTGAAAGTATAAGCATGTCCGACAGGGTGGTTGTACTTTCGAAAAGGCCGTCAACGGTACGCAGCATTGTGGATACCCATTTTGATATTGAAAACCGCTCACCGCTCAAGTGCAGAGAACAGCCTCAGTTCAGCCTGTATTTCAATCAAATATGGAGAGAGCTTGATGTCCATGTATAACAAAATTAAAGAAACACAGCAAAAAAAATGCAATGTCTCCAAAGAACATATAAATTATCTCAAAAAGCTAAGACAGAGAAAACGCATGATTGTGCTGATACAGATAAGCATTGTTGTGCTGCTCACGGTTTTGTGGGAAGCGCTTGCCGATGTCGGTGTGATAGACAGCTTTATAATGAGTCAGCCGTCAAGAATTGTAAATACATTTATGAATTTAAGCGAAAATGAGCTCGGACTTCATCTTTGGGTAACTTGCTATGAGACAATAGTCGGATTTTTGCTCGGAGTAGCTTTGGGTACACTCAGCGCGATTATACTTTGGTGGAGCCCGATACTCTCAAAAATAAGCGAGCCATTCTTGGTTGTACTCAATTCACTGCCTAAAATAGCGCTTGGCCCTGTCATCATCATTTGGGTGGGTGCAGGCACACAGGCAATAATTGTAATGGCGCTTGCCATATCGCTCATAGTTACCATACTTGAAATGCTAAACGGATTTATCAATACCGATACCGAAACAATTAAAATGGCTCAGACCTTTAATGCGAACAGAATGCAGATATTTACGAAAATAGTTTTTCCGTCAAATATAGGCACTCTTTTTAACTCGCTTAAGGTAAACATCGGGCTTTCGCTCGTAGGTGTTATAGCAGGTGAATTTCTTGTATCAAAGGCTGGACTGGGTTACCTTATCGTATACGGCGGACAGGTGTTTAAACTTGACCTTGTAATGACAAGCGTAATAATTTTGGCTGTGGTTGCGGCTGTAATGTATCAGTGCGTAGTCATTCTCGAAAAACTGTTCACTAAGACGATGAAACACTCGGCTTAAATTTTTTGCACGCAATATTTACAAAAGACATATAATAGAGCATAAATAATTTACAGGGGGAATGACTTTGAAAAGACATCTCAAAGCATTGGTTTTAGCGGGTACATTTGCAGTGGGAATGCTGACAGCGTTTTCAGGCTGTTCAAAAGCTCCTGCTGACACTCAGCAAAGCAGTCAGGACGGTGCTCAGACCACAACACTGCGTGTGAGCGAGGTTACACATTCTGTGTTTTATGCGCCGCAGTATATCGCTATAAATGAGGGACTTTTTGAAAAGCGAGGAATTGAAATTGAGCTTTCAAACGGTCAGGGAGCTGACAAGGTAATGGCGGCGGTTTTGTCTGGAAGCATCGACATAGGCTTTGCAGGACCTGAATCAGCCATATACGTATACAATGAGGGCAGAAGCGATTATCCTAAAGTTTTTGCACAGATGACAAAGAGAGACGGCTCGTTCTTGGTTGCCAGAGAAAAAGATGAAGATTTCGAGTGGTCGGATTTAAAGGGGACGACAGTTCTTCCGGGACGCAAGGGCGGCGTGCCGTATATGACACTCGAATATGTTATACGCCAAAACTCACTTGAGCCGAATGTTGATGTAACGCTCGACGACAGCATTAAATTTGAACTGATGACAGGCGCATTTTTGGCAGGTACAGGCGATTATGTCACAATGTTTGAGCCTACAGCAACAGAGGTAGAGCTTCAGGGCAAGGGATATATCGTAGCGTCAATCGGCGAAGAAGCGGGAGATGTGCCGTACACCGCATATTTTGCGTCACAGGAATTTATGAATGAAAATCCACAGCTTGTTCAGGATTTCACAGACGCAATATATGAAGCTCAGCTCTGGGTGGAGGAACACACAGCCGCCGAGGTTGCCGAGGCGATAGCTGAATCCTTCCCGGATACCGATATGGAAGTGCTCACAACAGTTATCGAAAGATATAAGGAGATAGGCGTTTGGAGCACAACTCCTGTTATGACAGAGGAGTCATTTAACAATTTGCAGAATATCATGACTCAGGCGGGCGAGCTTGAGGAAAACGCCGACTTTAACAGTGTTGTAGACAATTCCTTTGCTCAAAAAGCCGTAGATACTGTAAAATAATTCATAATAACAAAGGGCTGTGCCGCAGGAAAAAGCGCGGTACAGTCCTTATTTTTATGTTGTAAAATCGCATTGTTAATACAGCTATGTTATGTTAAAATAATAGTGTAAAAACTAAGGCGGAGGTAAACAATGCTCAACGAAAATAAAAAATACAAGGTGCTCTTATTTGATTTGGACGGAACTATAATAGATTCGCAGGAGGGTATAGAGCACTGCTTAAAATATGCTTTGGGGCATTTTTCGATAGATGTCAGTAAAATTGATATTTTAAAGTACATAGGCCCGCCTATACATGAGATATTTATGGATATATTAAACGATGAAGAGCTTACACAACAGGCTATTGCATATTACAGACAGGAGTATGCAAGATTTGGCGTACATCAGAATAAGCTATTTGACGGCATAAAGGAGACTGTTCATCTTCTGCACAATGACGGATACAAGATATTGCTTGCAACCTCAAAGCCGGAGATAAACGCAAGGATAATTTTAAAGGACTTTGAGATGGACAGCGATTTTGACGTTATAGGCGGCTCGACGCTCGACGGCAGAATAAGCCATAAGGACGAGGTTATACTCGACGTTCTAAAACGTGCAGGCGTTGAGGATAAAAGCTGTGTGCTCATGATAGGCGACAGAAAATATGACCTTATCGGAGCGCAGAAAACAGGTATCGACGCTATGGGAGTTCTGTTCGGCTTCGGCAGTAAAGAGGAATTGGAGCAGTACCCTAATGTATATCTTGCAGAGACTGCATATGATATAAGAGAGTTTTTAAACGGAGAATATAACAAATAAAACGGAATGGAGATACAGGCGTTATGAACGATTATTCTATCTTTGACATAATGGGGCCTATTATGATAGGTCCGTCAAGCTCCCATACGGCAGGTGCGGCAAGGCTTGGAAACGTTGCACGCTCAATAGTGGGAAAGCCGTTTCGCAAGGTGATATTTTCTCTTCACGGCTCTTTTGCAAACACATATAAGGGCCACGGAACAGACAAGGCACTTGTTGCGGGCGTTTTGGGCATGAAGCCCAACGACGAAAGGCTCAGAAACTCTCTTGAAGAAGCGCAGAGACAGGGAATAGAGGTTGTATTTCAGCAGACGGATTTAGGTGAGTGCCACGAAAATACTGTCAAGATGGATTTTTTTGCTCAGAACGGTGAGATGTACTCTGTAACAGGCTCTTCAATAGGCGGGGGAAATATTGTAATAACCGATATTGACGGATATGACGTGGAAATTAACGGCATGAGCCCGACAATAATTGTGCGCCAGCACGATACAAAGGGAGTTATAAGCGCAATATCCACACTGCTTGCAAACAATGATATAAATATCGCTGTTATGAAGCTAAAGCGCAAAAAGAGAGGCGACGAGGCCTCCACAATCATAGAGACGGACGGAGAAGTTTCGTCTGACATAATAGACGCTCTGAAAAAGATTGAAAATATAGTAGACGTAAAATATGTAAGTCCGAGTAATATGTAATTTGAGGGGGCGCAGAAAATTGTTTACAAGCGGAAGAGAACTTTTGAGATTGTGTGACAGATATAACTGTTTAATATCGGATATTGTAATTATGAAGGAAAAACAGCTTACCGATAAGGATGAGCGTCAGATAAGGGAAAGACTTGCGCAGTCACTGGAGGTAATGCGCGCGTCTGCGAAAAGCGCTGTTGAAAACCCTATGAAAACAGTCGGCTCAATGATAGAGGGCGACGCAAAGCGTATGGATGAATATACGCAAAAAGGAGACACGCTGTGCGGTGACATTGTAAATTTCGCTATGACTTGCGCGCTGTCATGCTCTGAGGTTAACGCCTCTATGGGAAGAATATGCGCGGCTCCGACAGCAGGCTCATGCGGCATTGTACCTGCTGTTCTCTTGACATGCGAAAAGAGATATTCTCTTGATTCAAAGGCTATAAACGACGCGCTTTTAACGGCGTCGGGAATAGGCATAATCATTGCGACCAATGCCACTGTTGCAGGTGCTGAGGGTGGCTGTCAGGCAGAGTGCGGAGCGGCTGCGGCAATGGCTGCTGGCGCCGCTGTACAGATAATGGGCGGAACACCTGCTCAGAGCTTAAATGCTGCGGCAATAGCTTTAAAAAATGTAATGGGCTTGGTTTGCGACCCGATAGCGGGACTTGTTGAGTCTCCGTGTGCAAAGAGAAATGCCTCGGGAGCCGTAAACGCCATGATAAGCGCCGATATGACAATGTCCGGAATAGTCAGCGCAATACCGTTTGACGAAACGGTAGACGCCATGTACCGTGTAGGAAGAATGCTTCCGATGCAGCTCAGGGAGACAGCTTTGGGCGGAGTTGCAGCTCAGCCGTCGGCAAAGATTGTTGAGCACAGAGTTTTTGGAACAAGATAAGTTAAAAAGTTAAATAGACTTTAAAAAAGCATATCCGATTTTTATCGGATATGCTTTTTTCATCATTCGGCTTTAACGCTTATTATCTGACAGTTAGGGTAATAGTGGTCTAAAATCTCTCTGTAAGTGCTGCCCTGACGAGCCATGTAGTCTGCACCGTACTGCGACATACCTACTCCGTGTCCGTAACCCTTTACACTAAATGTAAAACTTCCGTCCGAAAATGTAGTCTGAACACATGCCGAACGCAGAGAGAACATGTTTCGAAACTGCGTTCCGCTGACTGTTTTACCGCATACGTCTATTGAAACTATGTATCCTGAGTCGGAGACGACGGCGTTCGAAAACCATTTGTTAGGGTCGTCGTCAAAGGTGAGTGATGAGTCAAATGCGGATATTTTCGCCTTTACCTCATCGGCTGAAAGTGTAACTGTGCTGTCAAAGTTTTCTGCTAAAGTATCACCCTGACTTTCTGTTGCCACAAGATAAGGAACCGACGACTGCCATACATTCTGAGCGTCCTCGGTCATGCCGCTGCTCATTGAATGATATACTGCGGCTATCGGCGTGTTTTCATAGACTATTATCTCGTTTAGCACACTATCAACAGCTTTTTCGATTTTTGACCAGTACACATCAAAGTTATTTCCGAAACGCTCTTTGGCGAGCTCTTTAGTTGTATATCCGAGCCAGTTTGACGGGTCGGCGGAAAAGTCCGCTCCATTTAGCTCTTCTGACGGGGAGGAGGACTGCTCAACGGACAGCCTTAAAGCATATGTGTGCGCCGCTACTGCCTGCGCCTTTAAAGCTTCCTCAGCAAAGTCGGCGGGCATTTCAGCACATACAGCACCCAAAAGATAATCTCTCAATGACATTTTTTCCACCTTGCCGCTCGAGTTATCTAAAATCATAAAATAATCCCGAAACGTATATGAGGGATTGTCCGATGTGGTTTCCTGCGCTGAGTTTTCGTCTGCACTTTGAGAAGATGAACTTTCAGAGGAGGTGCTTTCTTCAGAATTTTCCGAAGCGCTTTCAGAGGTTTCAGCACTGTTTTCCTCTGATGTTACTTCAGAACTGGACGATGAAGACGAGGAGATATTTTGATTAACCGTTGTACTGACTGCTTCAGGCGGCTTTTTTGTAAGTGCTGTCAACGGGATAAGAAATGTGAGCAGGGAAAAGACTGCTGCGGCAAAAAGCTTGATTTTCATGATAAAAACTCCTTTGTTTTGCTGATTTCTGTAATTGTTTTTAGAATAAAAGAAATTTTATTTAATAAATCCTGCATATATCTTGACTAATTGACATAAATAATCTATTATTATGATTAAAAATGAATTTAGATGAAAGAAACGCTTCAAAAAAATTCATATTGTTTAATGGTTTAAACTAATAAAGAAGAAAGGAACGGGCGCAGATATGAGATTGTCATCTATAACATCAAAAGAAGAGTCGGCTAATTTAAGAAATGATATACATAACTTATGTGAAGAATTTAAAAAATATAACCGAATCGATGAAGAAACCTATGACAAATACAATGTCAAACGCGGACTCAGAAACTCTGACGGAACAGGTGTAGTTGCAGGACTTACAAATATATGTAATGTTCACGGATATGTAATCAACGAAGGCGATAAAATGCCGATAGAGGGCGAGCTCATATACCGCGGAATTAACATAAAAACTCTTGTTGCAGGTGCTGCTAACGAGGACAGATTCGGTTTTGAGGAGACAGTATGGCTTTTATTGTTCGGAAAACTGCCTACAAAACAGCAGCTTCAGACATTTACCGATTTGCTGTCAGTTTTAAGGGAGCTTCCTGAGGGTTTTGCCGAGGATATGATTATAAAAGCTCCGTCCCCGAACATTATGAATAAGCTTGCAAGGTCTGTTTTGGCGCTGTATTCATATGACAAAAACCCTGACAGCACAGACCTTGAAAATGTAATGCGTATATGTATAGGACTGATTGCAAAACTGCCGTCGATAATGGTTCATGCTTATCAGGTAAAACGCCGTTTTTATGACCATCAGAGCATGTTCTTCCACCCTGTACAGCCGCACCACTCCACCGCCGAAAATATACTCTACACAATGCGTGCAGATAATCAGTTCAGCCAAAAAGAGGCAAAACTGCTTGATTTATGCCTTATGCTCCACGCTGAGCACGGAGGCGGTAACAACTCCACGTTTGCCACAAGAACGCTCACTTCGTCGGGAACAGACCCATATTCTGCGGTAGCCGCAGGAATAGGCTCGCTTAAAGGTCCGCGTCACGGAGGTGCAAACCATAAGGTAATGCAGATGCTCGACTGTATAAAGGCAGGCGTTACAAATTGGGAGGACGAAGAAGAGGTATATTCATTCCTTGAAAAGATACTTAAAAAGCAAGAGGGAGATGGCTCCGGACTTATATACGGTATGGGACACGCAGTCTATACAAAGAGCGATCCCCGTGCTATAATACTTAGAGAGAATGCAATGGACTTGGCAAAGGGAACAGAGTTTGAAAGGGAATTTAAGCTTCTTAACACCGTTGAAAAGCTCGCACCTGCTGCATTTGCAAATGTAAAGGGTGATAAAAAAGCCATCTGTGCAAATGTTGATCTGTATTCCGGTCTTGTCTACCGTATGCTGAATATACCTGCTGATATGTTTACACCGCTCTTTGCCGCTGCAAGAATAGCTGGTTGGAGCGCACATATTATGGAGGAGCTTATCTTTGGAGGTCGTATTATCAGACCTGCATATAAGGCGATTGTTTCGGAACAGCCATATATACCGCTTGACGAAAGATAATATAAAATCTGTGATTTTATGCGGCATTCTCTGATTTTGACACTTTGTGAAAAACTGACTTAAAATACGGAGGTAATGTCGTGAAAAAACTGCTCAGTATAATTTATATAATCTTTTTAGGCACTCTTTGCGGTATGAGATTTATGATAAGCGAAAATTTTGTAGACTATACAACAGGCTTTTATACATATATGTCGCCGGTAATAACAGTTCAGAATATCATACTTATCGCTTCGCTTGTTCTGTTTATTGTGCTTCCTGTTGCGATATGCCGTGACAGATACGAGCTTACAGCGCTTTCAAAGGCTTCGGGCGCCTGTCTGATGATTTTTTCCTCCGGAATAAGCGCATATACTGTTTTGCAGATATTTAACTGCCGCGATT
>CALXEM010000086.1 GCA_944387335.1 uncultured Clostridia bacterium
ACGAAGTCTGTCTCAGAGTTAACTTCGATAAGAACGCCTACATTGTTCTCAACTGCAGCGTATACGATACCCTCTGCAGCAATTCTGCCGGATTTTTTCTCAGCAGCAGCAAGTCCCTTTTCACGAAGGAACTCGATAGCTTTATCCATATCACCCTCGGAAGCTGTGAGTGCCTTTTTGCAGTCCATCATTCCGCAGCCTGTTCTCTCACGGAGAGCCTGTACGTCTTTTGCTGTAAAAGCAGCCATAGTAAAATCCTCCTAAAAATAAATATCAGTTTAATTTATTGTCGACTTTGAAAATGCCCAAGCAAAAATATGCTCGGGCATTATTGTTGCGCAGTGAAAAATTATTCAGCAGCCTCTTCCTGAGCCTCTTCCTGAACAGCTTCCTCATCCTGCTGGCCCTGTCTACCCTCAAGGATAGCGTCAGCCATTGTCTGAGCAATGAGTTTAACAGCGCGGATAGCGTCGTCGTTACCAGGAATTACATAGTCAACCTCGTCAGGATCGCAGTTTGTATCAACGATAGCAACAACTGGGATACCAAGCTTTTTAGCCTCAGCAACAGCGATCTTCTCTTTGCGTGGGTCAACCACAAACAGACAGCCAGGAAGTCTGTCCATTGTCTTTATACCGCCAAGGAATTTCTCAAGTTTCTCTATCTCGAGGTTGAGTTTAACTACCTCTTTCTTAGGAAGGCGCTCAAATGTGCCGTCCTCCTGCATTGTCTTGAGCTGCTCAAGACGAGCAATTCTGCGACGGATTGTCTTAAAGTTTGTCATCATACCGCCGAGCCATCTAGCGTTTACAAAGTGAACGCCTGCACGCTCAGCCTCTTCTTTTACTGAATCAGCAGCCTGTTTCTTTGTACCAACAAAGAGAACTGTCTCGCCTCTCTCAGCAACATCGCGGACAAACATATATGCCTCTTCGAGTTTCTTAACTGTTTTCTGGAGATCGATAATATAGATACCGTTTCTCTCAGTGAAAATGTACTGTGCCATTTTCGGATTCCATCTTCTTGTCTGGTGACCGAAGTGTACGCCGGCCTCCAAAAGCTGTTTCATAGATACTACGCCCATGTTATAAATCCTCCTTCAGGTTTTTCCACCGCACTGGGCTTATGAATAACAGCGACTGCGGACTTTCCGCAGCACCTGACTGTATTCTTACAGTGCGTGCGTTTTCCGTAATATTATAACACCTGCAATACCTCATTGCAACTGTTTTTTTCATATTTTTTATTTTTCTTTTCTTATTATAGAGCCTTTCGGGAACGCTATATCACTCTTTACCTTTACTTTCATGGCAGCGTGATTTGCAGTTTCGATTGCGTTGCCGTATTCGTCTTCCAAAGCAGTTATGTCAAACTCGACAGGCTTGCGTTTAGGGCTAAGTACCTCTGCTTTATCGCCAACATTGAATTTATTTTTCTGCGTGCAGTAAAGCCAGCCGTCTTTGTAATCGTCGACTATGGCGATAACGTCAAACGAGCGCACATATCCGCCGTTTTCATAGTACTGCTCAGGTGTTCCGAAATAGAAGCCTGTGCTGTACTGCCTGTGGCTTACCTTTCTTGTCTCCTCCTCAATCCATGACGGGAGCACAAAGTTGTCAGGATTTTCGATATATGCATCAACTGCCGCGCGGTAAGCATTAGTTACTACCGCTACATAGTACGCACTCTTTGCTCTGCCCTCTATTTTAAGGCTTGTAATACCCGCGTCGACAAGCTTGTCTATATGCTCAATCATACACATATCCTGCGCGTTGAGTATATAACTGCCCTTTTCGTCCTCGAATATCGGGAAATACTGTCCCGGACGCTTTTCCTCAACAAGATGATATCCCCATCTGCACGGCTGAGCACATTCTCCCCTGTTGGCGTCGCGGTTTACAAGGTACTGCGACAAAAGACATCTGCCCGAAAACGACATGCACATAGCACCATGTACAAAACACTCTATCTCAAGATCAGAAGGTGTCTTTTCTCTGATTGTCCTTATATCGTCAAGCGAGAGCTCTCTTGCTAAAACAACACGTTTTGCGCCGAGATTGTAAAACTCGTTTGCAGTGAGGTAATTGACTATTCCAGCCTGCGTGGATATATGTACATCCACCTGAGGGGCAACGCGTTTAGCCTCCATTAAAACGCCTATATCGGCAACGATAAACGCGTCAACTCCGCAATCTGCCGCATGGCGAAGAAAATCAGGCAGAGCGTCTATCTCGTTGTTTCTCGGCAGAGTATTGCAGGTGAGATAGAGCTTCACACCGTTTTGATGAGCAATTTCTACCGCTTTTTTTAAGTTATCTCCGTCAAAATTGGCAACTGCCGCTCTCATTCCGAACTGCCCGCCGCCAAGATAAACAGCATCTGCGCCGTATGCAATGGCGGTGTTAAGTCTTTCAAAATCACCGACAGGCGCTAAAACCTCAGGCTTAAATATTTTTTGGCCGTTTGAGTTTATCATAAGTAAAAAACCATTCCTTTTTTAAAATACATTTCAAAGAGCACTCTAAAACCTTTATATTGGTTTTTGAATGCTCTTTGATAACGTTATAATTTTTTAGTCTTGAGTAGATGTTCCGTGACCGCCTATGCCTGCTTTTTCAATGTTTGCAAGGTGCTCTTCCCATGTCTCGGCATAGTAGTAGTTGCCCTCCTCATCACTTATGAAGAAGTAGTAATCATGTGATGATGGATACAATACAGCGTTGATGGCGTCCAGACCAGGATTACATATTGGTCCGACAGGTAATCCCTCACATGCGTATGTGTTGTATGCGTCATACATAGCCTGATTGCTCTTTTCGAGATATGGCTTTATGTCGTTCTCAACATAGTTTACCGTAACATCAGACTCAAGGCGCGGATATGTTGACGAGGCCAATCTGTTAAAGAATACCTCTGCAACATCTGCCATCTTTTCAGGGTTTGAAGCCTCTTTCTGAACTATTGACGCCAATGTCAGAGTTTCATCAAGAGTGAGTCCAACTTCCTCCATACGGTCATAGTAATCTGATGTGACACGTTTATTAAACGCCGCCAGGAACTTTCTTGCAACAGATTCAGGATTTTCATCTATAAAGAACTGATACGTATCCGGGAAAACATATCCCTCAAGCTTGAGGTATCTGTTTTCATCATCAGGTATATTCTGCTCAAACTCATATCCGAAATCTATTGTATTTAAAGCCTCTATAAATTCGTCCTGAGTACATACATTGTTCTCCTCAAGGCGCTCAGCAATATCCCTTACACTAAAGCCCTCAGGTATTGTAACTGTTACAACGTCGTCGCGTTCATCTCCCGCGCGCAGAGCGTAAATTATGTCATCATAGCTCATCATTGCGTCAAGGGTATATGTTCCGGGCTCTATTGTATCGTCGAGCTTTTTAAAATTAGCGTAAATTAAGAAGTTTAAATATTGTGTTATTACGCCCTCTTTTTTAAGCTGGCTTGTAACACTTGAAAGTGAAGCGTTTTCAGGCACTTCTACGTCAACCTGTTTTGACTGCTGGCTAAAGCCCAAAAAGTCGTTAGCGCTCTCCAAAATGTAAAGCGACAAAAGTCCTGACAAAGCCAAAAGTCCCAGTACAATCAAAAAAGTGGACATAGCGCGGCTCAGCTTCTTTTTAGTCTTTGACTTTGCGTTTGTGCTTGCGCTTGTGCCTGTGCTTGTATTTGGTTTTTTGTTTTTATTTTCAGCAGTATTATTATTCTGTCGGTTTTGCTGGTCCAAATTTACTTCCTCCGTTCAAAGAGAGATTGGTACAGGGCTTTAAATCATTTTGAGGAAAATTGATGTACCCTGTCGTTATATAATATCACGTAATATAAGCATATGGCAAGTACAAGGAGTAACCTTATGTTCAATTCTGTCATAATATGTATCATAGCAACACAAAAGGAGGTGCCTTTCAATGTGCCAAAACAACGGTTCCTTTATCATTCTTCTCATAATTATCCTGTTCTTCTTTTCCGGCAACTGCGTAAACAACAACGCAGCTAACGACTGCTGTGCATGCCGCTAAGCTCATTCTCCGAAACCTCATTACAGAATAATATTATATCCGCAATTTTAAAGCTGCCGTGAAGCCTGTCTTTACGGCAGTTTGATTGTGTCGATAAATTCGACACAATCTTGAGGGACAAACA
>CALXEM010000087.1 GCA_944387335.1 uncultured Clostridia bacterium
CTATGGTATTGGGGCCTTGGAACAGTGCCGTAACGGCATTGTGTGTAATGATGATAGCGGATTTTGTTTCGGGACTTGTTATCGCCGCTGTTTTTAAGGCAAGCCCCAAAAGCGAAAGCGGAGGACTTTCAAGCGCCACAGGCTGGAAAGGCCTTTGTAAAAAGATAATGACGCTGGCACTTGTAGCAGTCGGACATTATTTGGATATAGCTTTAGGGATAGATTTTATCCGCAACGCTGTTGTATATGCGTTTATGGCAAATGAGCTCATATCAATAATAGAAAACGCCGGACTAATGGGACTGCCTATACCGAAAGTGCTTTCAAACGCTATTGATATTTTGAAAGAAAAATCTGACGAGACAATAACAGAAGAAATCAAGGGGGAAAATGAGTAATGATAAAAATGATTGATGTTGCAACATGGCAGAAAAGTGTAGACTATGCAAAGGTAAAGGCGTCAGGAGTGCAGGCCGCAATAGTGCGCTGCGGTGTAACTCTCTGGGGAGCGCAGGATATGGAAGTCGACGGAATGTTTGAGAAACATTATGCAGGCTTTAAAGCTGTCGGTATGCCGCTCGGCACTTATTATTACAGCGCGGCCGACACCGTCGCCAAAGCTAAAGAAGAGGCAAAGTTCTGCATATCTCTGCTCAAAGGCAAAAAGTTTGAATATCCTGTTTATTATGATATTGAGAATAACGAGCGACAGGGCAGTCTTTCAAAAGCACTGCTCACAGATATCTGCATCGCTTTCTGCGAGGAACTTGAAGCGGCAGGATACTTTGTCGGGGTGTATGCAAATACAAATTGGTTTACAAACAAGCTGGACCATGAGAAACTTTCAAGTCTGTACACAATATGGCTTGCCGATTACCGCGGGGACAACGCCGATAAGAGTCTTAAACGTGATGTATGGCAGTACACCTCTTCGGGAAAAGTGGACGGTATATCCGGCAATGTTGATATGAATGAGTGTTACAGAGATTTTACCGCCGAGATAAAGAAATACGGCAAAAACGGTTATTCCGCAGAAAGCGGCAGCGATAAACCTCAGCCGACACCACAGGAACGCACCTATACTGTAAAGCCAAACGACAGCTTTTGGAAGATTGCCGAGGAACAGCTCGGAGACGGTACACGATACAAAGAGCTTGCGGCATATAACGGAATGAGCACAGATACAGTAATCCACCCGGGAGACGTGCTTAAAATTCCCGGAACGTCATCGCAGCCAGCAGAACGCACCTATACCGTAAAGCCAAACGACAGCTTTTGGCGCATAGCAGAGCAGCAGCTCGGCGACGGTACGAGATACAAAGAACTTGCGGCCTATAACGGAATGAGCACAGATACAGTGATCCACCCGGGAGACGTTCTCAAACTGCCGAAGTAAAATATATAAATAACAGCCCCAGCCACGAGGTTTTAACGCCTCGAGGGTGGGGCTGTTTTGTTATAAAACTTATTCAAAACCGCATATTTTACTCCTGAGTTTGCGGCAAAAAATCTTTGCTTTCACTTTGCTTTTCTTGCATGGTTGAGTGTATCCATGTGAATATTACCGGAATAATTATCGAACTTGCAATAATCTCAAATACCGTTGTGCTGCTTTCATACTCCTTTAAAAATGGCTGATAGCGATTTAGCATAACTGTACCGATAATGGCAAAAATAAGCGCAAGTCTAAATGACATTGCTACAATACGCTTATCTGACAAATTCAGAATCCATATGAGAACTTTTTTAATAGACATAGTTATAAATTCAAATGAAAGAATTCCTATTTTTATGATAGCTTTAAACATTAAAAATAATAACAATAATGACATATCTATAACATCCATTACAAATATAGGTAAATATAATGGAGTAATAAAAATTTTGATAATAAAGCTATTTAATTTTTCTCTATACTTGGTTATATAATGGAACAATATAATTTTTGTTGTGTATTTTGATAAATCAAATTCTACAAACCAATTTCTAAAAGATTTTAATTGTTTTTTAACAGGCAGTCTTTTTTTATTTTTTTCAGAAATTTAATACTGCAAAAAATAGGTATTGGGAGTATTGCTAAAATAAAAAATATGTATACAAACGATAGTATGATATATAGTAATAATATTAAAGTATTTGAAATAATAGTTATTGGACATTGAATAATAATTTTTTCCATCCAATTGTAAAGTCCGCTTATTCCTAAACATAAAATAATATAACAGATATTCACAATTGCATTTTGTTCCTTTAATGATAATTTATCATTATTATTTTCTTTAATTATATTTCCCAAAATGCTTACTGATGCGAGTGCATCATTTATATAGAAAACAAAAGTTATGAATATGATAATAAGTGCAGATATTTTGTAGGCGTCAAAAAACACCAGTATACCTGTTATAACTGCTGCCACCAATATAATCGCCAAATATTGTATTAATAAAGTTATTATCTTTTCAGAATCCTTTTTTTTACGTTTTGATACAATGTCAGATTTTTTGTTTGTTTTTTCTTGCTCAGAATCTTCTTTTTGCGTCATACGATATACTTTAACTGCTGCAATTATGAAAACAAGATAAAATATTATAATTAACCAATTAATCATTATCATAATAGAAATCTTCAGTCCTTTATATTCAAAATTTGGTTCTTTTAAGTTTATTTTACTCCTCAACATAGAATTATGCAATTCTACAATAGAAATGAGCACAGATACTGTGGGCCACCCTGGAGACGTCCTCAAGCTGCCGAAGTAAATATATAAAAAAACAGCCCCAAATACTACACATATCTGGGGCTGTTTTTATGTTGTGATTTAAAGTAGATTTATATATGGGCACTTCATCTAATTATAAATAAAAAAGAAATAATCTGTATTTTATTGCATTTTATACTACAACATTGTATAATATTGCCAAACAATATATAAAATTAAAGCAGCTATGTAAAAATATAGATAAATACCTATTAGGAGGCATTATAAATGGGGATTGATAAAGAAATTAACAGAGCTGTAAAACGAATTTCTGCACTTGATAAAGATAAACGAATGACTGAATCTGAAGAGAATGACATTATTTTTAATGTGAAATCATCATTAGAAAATTCTAATTTTAATTTTAATAATACAACATATTGTATATTAAATCAAAGCGGTGGAAAACGATTCATTAAAAAATATGAAGATTTATATTCAGTAGAAAATATTTTATGTCAATGTATTAAACAAATACTGGATAGAGTTTTTAAAGTGCGATATCCCAATAGGAATAAAATCATTAGAGAACTTTTTGATGTTTTAGCAGCTACAATACAAATGTCGGAGTTTACAATTGTAAAGTTTGATTTTAAACACTATTTTAATTCTGTTTCCTCTATATATGTGTTTGAAAAGTATTTAAAACATAGTTTACTAGATAGACAAGAAATAGATTTAATAAAAAATTTTGTTTATGCAACAGAATATTCTTATGCTGGCCTTTGCACATCAAACGTAATAGCAGAAATTATAGCCAAGCATTTTGATGAAGCTGTTCGACAAGCTTTTATAAACACAGGATTGATTTATTATGAACGATATGTTGATGACAGCATTTTAATTTTAAATGAAAACATTGAAGAAGATGATGTAAAAAAAATACTTAATAATATTCTTTTAAGTATTTTTCATGATAATAATATTGAGTGCAAAGTGAAATGCACTACTAAATTTAAGAAAAAGAAATTTAGATATATTTCTAGTCGGAATATATCTAAATCTAGACTTTCAATTGATTTTCTTGGATACGAGTTTTGGTTTGAGTCCAATAATAATAAAATAAAAATTCAATATGGAATAACTGAAGAAAAAAGAAAAAAATATGCTGACAAAATAGAAAAAATAATTAATGAATATGCAAATTCAAATGGAATAAATCAAACCTATAATTTGGAGTTACTTCGTCATAAAATTGCAGCTTTTTCTTCGCGTCAAGTTTATATAACTAAACATTTTCGCTCGTATGTTTGGAAAGTTAAAGGGTTTATTTCAAATTACGGAGAACTTCGCAATTTTCTATATACTGATTCTATCGAAGAAGATACAGAATTTTTTTTAAAGAATATGATTGATGATGCATTTGAAAAAATAAATCTTGCAAAACCGTATTTTTTGAAATGTGGTACTAATACAAAATCAGGCTATAACTTATACGAAAACATGAAAAAAAATAAAACGCTTTTACTTGTTGATAATATCGGATATGATTATAAATCCCTTGTAAATTTATGTAAAAAAATAGGGATAAGCAACATTGATTCAAAAGGAAAACGTATAGGATACGATAGATTAGTGAGAGAATATCTAATTAAAATTGGAGTTGGATATTAAATGACAAAACGGCAAGGTTTCCCTTGCCGTTTCGGAACATTTGCCGTAGCTATGTTCTAAACACAGTGTTAATCTATCTAGTAGATAAATAGAACACAGTGCCGATGATGTGTGTGCAAAATAGTTATAGTATAAACATACTCAACTAATTCTGCACAGCAAACAAATTGCTTGCTATACTTTATAATAAAAAAAATTGGAGGAAATGTCAATGGGATGGAATGGTTTGGAAAGGGATAAACTAGATTTTATTTTAACCGATTTGCTCCCTGTTGAAATATCAGAACTTTTTTCGTTTCGCAAATTTTATAGCTTTCTTTTAATAAAGAGCAATAAAAAAAAGCTTGATAATGCAATTCGTGAAATAAAACAAAACAAGTCTAAGAATGATAATATAATGTTTAAAGCTGGGTGGGCTACTCAACCGTTAAAATACAAAATTATTAAAGGTACAGATGCAATGCGAGAGATGAGCATTATTCAGCCTTTTTCTGCTTTGAATTTATATTTGTTTATCTCAGTATATCAAAAATATATTTTAAATTATTTTGAAAAACACCATAAATTTTCGATTCGATATCACAAAAAAAACACAGATTTATACTATAAGTCCAAAAAAGGTGAAATAAGTCATTATTTTCACAAAGAATCATTTAGTGTCGGACGAGATTCAATACAACAGGCGGGAAACTATTTTAAAATTATTCCATTTGAATCCATAAATTCTTTTGCTGATTCGCGTATTTGGCGTATGTGCAATTTTAAATACAAATATTATGCTAAAATGGATTATAAGTCTTGTTTCGACAGTATTTATACACATGCTTTCACTTGGATGATAGAGAGGAATACAACTGACGCTAAAAATGCAAATAACTATCATTTGTTTATTACAATAGATCGTATATTACAAAATATTAATGGGCGCGTTTCGAATGGTATAGTGGTAGGACCAGAATTTTCGAGAATGATTGCTGAAATATTGCTGCAACATATAGATGAGAAAATAGAGATACTACTTGCTAAGGAAAAAATTTTATATAATGTCGACTATGTTGTTTTTAGATATGTCGATGATATTTTTTTATTTGCAAATCATCCTGGTATAATTGAAAAAGTAATTAAAAAATATAAAACAATTTCAGAAAAATATTTATTGAGGCTTAATGAACTTAAATTGGTAAAAGGCAATACACCTTGTTTACCAAAAGAGTGGTTAGAAAAAACTAGGCAATTATCTGATGTAATTGGAGACTTTTTTTTCAAATGGAAGAAATCAGATTATGATAAATTACCAGATAATGAAAAATTTATTGTTAAACCAGGTTCTTTCTTTATAGATAAAATAAAAGATGAAATAGTAGTTCTTTCTAAAACCTATAAAGAGGAGATACAGACCATAGTATCATTTTTATTATCCACGTTACTAAATAATATTAGCAAAAAGAAAAATGGCTATACATTGTTTGGAGAAAAGAATAGGAACAAAGCTTTTCTATTATTGGATTTAGCTTTCTATATATATGCGTACTACCCTTCATTTACTCAAACTAGAAAAATGATTTCTATGATATCTTATATAGATAGTGAGATTAATTTTAAAAATTCAGATGATGCAAAAACTAAATTAAGTAAAATAATTAACAGATATGATTTTATTTTTCGAACAGGTAATATATTCGATTTGTGCGATTGGTTTCCATTATTTCTCGAATATCATATTAATCTTGATATGAAAACGGAAAGTACATTAATCGAAGAAGCTGAAAAGTATAACAATCCTATTATATGGGCTAATCTTCTTCTGTATTCTAAATATTATACGCCTTTTTTTAAAGAACTTAAAAACAAAATAGAAATGATTGTTGATAAACAGATAAACCGAATATATGATAAAGATCCCATGATGCAGAATGAATTTTGGTATTTATTGATTTTTCATAACTGTCCTTATATTTCTCATACTTTACAAACAAAAATGTTCAAATTGATTTCTGATATAGAACTTGATTGTAGTAAGAAGCAAGAACCGTCTTTTGTATGTAAAAAATTATTGTGTGAATTTTTAAATAATAATAAAAATGGGAAAAAGCCAGAGGAGAGTTTTTTTAATTGGAAAGGAATAGAGAATTTTAGTGCTAAAATTACATACCGTACATATCAAAGAACAATTTTTAAAACATACAAAAAAAGTAAAAATAAATTATATGCAAGTATTGAATAATCGAAATAAATCAAAAATTACATATTAATTCAGCTTTATTTTAATGTATAATACAGATAAAGATAAGATATATAGATTGATACATATAACATAATGGTCTTAATGAATTAGCACATGAAGAAATGGTATCAACTATACTATATCAGCTGACAAAGGGCATTTCTATTGATGAAATAAAGCGCAGCGGTTTTGATACGTATTTTGTAGACCATACGATAGGCATCTATCCGCAGGCAGCGTCCGGAGTTCCGTTTGATGCAGGCGGACTTCAGTCGACAGGCGACATTCTAGCCGATTTGCACGAAGATATGGCAGCAGAACAAAAGGCAAGGCTTACCTATGACAACATTCTCAGACTTGCAGACGATGCTGATGTAAGAGATGCAATAAAATATTTAAGAGCACGAGAAATTGTGCATTATCAGCGCTTCGGCGAAGCTCTACGTATAGTTCAGGATAAGCTTGACTCTAAAAATTTCTATGCCTTTAACCCCGCATTCGATAAAGGTAAAAAGAAAAGATAATCCTTACAAAATAAAAATATCTCTGCTACAAAGCAGAGATATTTTTATTTTAATATTTCAACAGTTTATCGATAAGGGACTTTATATTAGAGTTTTCGGACATATATACATTCATCCCCAGCCTTTTGGCTTCATTTGCTGTTTTGGTTCCTATACATACAGCGTTTATATCTTTAAAATCAAATGAATCAAATGATTTTTCCATAGCTTTTACAATATTTCCGCTTGTGAGAATTACACAGTCGGTATTATGCAATAATTCATCATAATTTTTCAAAATATGAGTTCTGCACACAGGAATATTTTTGCATTTTGCTTCTGACAGGTACATTAAAAGTTTGTTTTTTAATGTGTTATCTCCCTCAACCACGACAATTCTTGTTTCAAACGGAGTACATTTTGAAACAAGCTCAACTGTGCTTTCTTCATCCAAATCAAAAGCATAAAAATCAGGCATAATACCGTGAGAGGCAAGTGCGTTTTTTGTAGACGAACCTATGGCGGCAAATTTGGTTTTCCACAATAGACGTATATCAACTGAGTGCTCCAATATCATGGCAAATACAGCGTGAACAGCTGCAGGAGAAGAAAACACAGTCCAACCCGATGAAATTAGGCTGTAAAATAAATCATTGTCCAAAGGTATAGGCTCAGTATAATCGCATATGATTTCAATTACCTGAGCGCCCATTTCCTTTAAAATAGGGGGTAGGGAGGAAACGGTTTCCTCGTGGCGAGGCACAGCAATACATTTACCCGATAACGGAAGTATTTTTGTAGTGTCAATCTTATCCGATAATCCGCATACATCGCCTACCACAATGACAGCAGGGGAAATAAGACTTTCTCTTTTTATATCGTTTTCCAGAGTTTCAAGCGTCGAGATAACTTTCTTTTGCATGGCTGTTGTACCGCAGCTGATTGCGGCGGCAGGAGTAAATGGTGATACTCCCTCAGCTATTAGTCCATGCGCTATCTTTCCGGCGCTTGAAAGTCCCATCATAAACACCAAAGTGCCGTCAAGCTTCGCAATATTTTTATAGTCAACGGTGTCCTCGCCGCTTTTTTTGTGAGCTGTGATTATATGCACTGATGAAGCATAATCACGGTGCGTCACTGGAATACCTGCACATTCTGGAACAGCTATTGAGGAGGTTACACCCGGTATAACTTCAAAAGGAATATTTCTGTCTATTAAAGTTTCCATTTCCTCAGCGCCGCGACCGAATAAAAACGGATCTCCGCCTTTCAGTCTCACCACTCTTTGACCTTTTTGAGCTTCATCTGCCAAAATAATATTGATGTTTTCCTGCCGTACTGTGTGATTTCCCGACTGTTTTCCTACATAAATAAGCTTAGCTGTATGGGGCAGGGTGCTGAGTATACCTTTTCCGACAAGTCTGTCAAAAACAATTACATCGGCTGAATCTATAATTCGTCTCGCTTTAAGCGTTAAAAGCTCGCTGTCTCCCGGGCCTGCTCCGACAAGCCATACTTTTCCTTTGCTATCCATATTTTTCTCTCCTCTGATTTGTGTTCTAAGCTTTTATAAACCCCAGTGGCTCATATGACAAATTTACTACTTTCTAAGAAGGTATGATATATCATCGTCCTTAAATCTGTTAACTGCGTCAATTACAGAAATAAGGGCAGGGGATATAAATTTGTTTTTGTGCACCGCAAGTGTAAATTTCCTATGCAGTATGGAATCTTTTTTATCAATACAGTCCTTGATGGGTACAACTTTTACAAGTCCATTTTTTATTTCCTTTTCAACAAGTCTGGCAGAGAGAACTGATAAACCTCTGTTTGCCAAAACAGCATTTTTTATAGCCTCGGAGTTGTTGCATTCCCAAGCTATATTTATGCCGATGTTGTACTCTTTTATAAACTCCTCAAACAGTTCTCGCGTGCCGCTTCCTTTTTCTCGCACAATGAATTTTTCATTCTCCAATTCCTTAATACATATATTTTCTCTCTGAGCAAAAGGATGCTTTGAAGAACATACAAGCACAAGATAGTCCTCTATTATAGGATTTACATTTATAACATTACTCTTTATTTTACCCTCTACAAGTGCTATATCAAGCTCGTTGTTTATAAGCTTTTCTTCTATTACAGCTGTATTATTTATATGTACGGTTACATCCATATTTGAATTAAATTCATGTATAGTGTCAATAATATCGTTTATTAAACAGGTTCCCACCGTAACAGTAGCGCCGAAACGCACCTGCTCCTTTGTATACGATGACATCATATTTTTTTCCAAATCATCAAAGGAAGCTACTACCTGCCTTGCCTGATACAAAAGATTTTTTCCGAAATCTGTTATATAGAGCTTTTTTGAAAGCCTTTCAAACAGCGGCGCACCGTAATGACTCTCAAGTTCAGCAATCGCCTGACTTACAGTAGGCTGAGATATATAAAATTTAGATGCGGCTCGGCTCATGCTTTTGCTGTTAGCCACTTCTATGAAAATTCTTAAATGACGAATTGTCATAATGTATCACTTCCTCAAGTTTAATTTTAAAAAGCAATAACTTTTCGACTATACATAGATAAAACCTATCAATCTTATTTGATATTACTATTTTTATTATTGTTTTGCAAGTGTTATAATAAAAACAAGGAAAAAATATGGTTAACGAAAGGACAGTGTAATTGGTATGAAAATACTGGTAATCGGTGGTGTAGCCGCAGGAACAAAAGCTGCTGCTAAACTTATGCGTGAAGACCGCAGCAATGATGTTACCATACTTACAAAGAGCGACGATATATCATATGCAGGCTGCGGACTGCCATACTATGTCGGAAATGTTATCGAAAACAAATCTCAGCTTATAGTTAACACTCCTCAAAGCTTTTCAAAGCTCACAGGTGCAAAGGTTCTTACAAAAACTGAAGTTACATCTGTTGACACAAAAGCAAAAACTGTCAAAGCGATAGATTTGACAACTTCTCAGGAAAACACATATACATACGATAAACTTGTCATAGCCTGCGGAGCGGCTCCTGTTAAGCCTCTGATAGAGGGAATAGACAAAGACGGTGTGTTCTATATGAGAACACCTCAAGATGCCATCTCTCTCAGAGAGCGCATTGAATCGGGCGAAATAAAACGCGCTGTTGTTGTAGGCGGCGGATTTATAGGAATAGAGGTTGCAGAAAACCTGCACAAACAGAATGTAAAGGTAAGCATAGTCGAAATGGCTGACACAATTCTGCCAATGTTTGATGAAGAGTTTTCACTCTATATGGAAAACAGCCTTGCTGACAGTGGTATAATGCCGTTTACAAAGACACAGGTAGTTGAAATTCTCGGTGAAGATAAAGTCGAAAAGATAAAGACAAACAAACGCGCTATGAAAACAGACGCTGTCATTATGGCGGTAGGTATTCGCCCTGCTACAAAGTTCCTTGAGGGCAGCGGAATAGATATGATGCCAAACGGCACAATTAAAACAGATACATCAATGAAAACAAATATAGACGATGTCTATGCAGTTGGTGACTGTGCTTGTGTATTCAATGAACAGACAGGTGCTCCGGAGTGGTCTGCAATGGGCTCTTCTGCGAATGTAGAGGGCAGAATTGCCGCTAAAAATATATCCGGAGAAAAAACTGAATATAAAGGTGTTCTGGGAACAGCAGTTGTAAAATTGCCTGAGATAAATGCAGGCAGAACAGGACTCAGCTACAATGGAGCTGTAAAGAGCGGATATGATGTTATAACCGCGGTTGCAGCAGTCGATGACAAGGCTCACTATTATCCGGGAGCTGACAGTTTTATAATTAAGCTTATTGCAGATAAAAACAGTCATAAGCTCTTAGGCGTTCAGGTTATGGGTAAGGGTGCTGTTGACAAGATAATTGACATAGCTGTTACTGCAATTTCTCTTTCCGCTACTGTCGAGCAGCTTGAAGGACTTGACTTTGCGTATGCGCCTCCGTTCTCCACAGCAATACATCCGTTCTCACATGCAATAAATGTATTGCTCAACAAGATGAAAGGCGATATTGAGAGCATTACACCTTATGAATATCTGCACGGTGCAGCTGAAGGATACAGAGTACTTGATGTATCTAAAGCTCCTAATGTTGAAGGCGCCGACTTTGTTGACTTTACAGAAATAAAAGATGCTGTTGATGGATATGCTAAAGATGATAAAATACTTCTCGTATGTAACAGGGGAAGAAGAGCATATCTTACACAGAATGTCTTAAAGAGCAAGGGCTACACAAACACACGAGTTCTTGAAGGCGGAACAGCAGTAAATACAGTTGAGGTTTAATTAAATATAAAAAATAAATAAAGGGAGACATTAAAATGGCAAAGCTTACACCACAGG
>CALXEM010000088.1 GCA_944387335.1 uncultured Clostridia bacterium
TATTGCCGAATGTGCGGATACACTGCTTTTGGCAAGGAGCGATATGGCTTCGTTTGTAGACTCACTGGTAGCGCCGCTGAGCCTTATAAACGCGCTTATTGTTGCAGTAGGACTTCGCAAGAGAGACGACATCTCAAATACTTTCTCAAAGCTTGAAAGAATTTGGGACGAGTATAACGTCTATGAAAAACCTGATCAGACAGGAGATAACGGTAGAGATGACACATCAGTTTGATGTTATAGTTGTGGGAGCGGGAGCGGCAGGACTTATGTGCGCTGCAAAGGCGGCAGAGCTTTCCTCTGACGTGCTTTTGATAGAGAGAAACGAGCGCGCAGGACGCAAAATTATGATTACAGGCAAGGGCAGATGTAATGTTACAAACGACTGCGACGCTCAGGAGATAATAAAAAATACAAAGACAAACGGCAGATTTCTTTACAGCAGTGTCTACTCATTTACACCATATGACACAATGGAGCTGTTTGAGTCACTCGGAGTAAAGCTCAAAACAGAACGCGGAAACAGAGTCTTTCCTGTATCGGATAAAGCTGTCGATATAGTTGACGCGCTTGTGAAATATACAAAGCAAAACCATGTTAAAACCTGCAACGCACGCATTAAAAAGCTGATTGTAGAGGACGGAGTTTTAAAGGGCGTTGAGGACTATGACGGCAGAAGATACTATGCCGATAAGGTTGTAATAGCAACCGGAGGTGTAAGCTACCCGGGAACAGGCTCAACAGGTGACGGATATACACTCGCAAAGAGTGTCGGGCACACAATAATACAGCCTCAGCCGTCACTTATACCTATAATAGCCGAAGAGGATTACTGCGCTAAAATGATGGGACTGTCGCTTAAGAATGTGACAGTTACATTGTGGGATAAAAAGAAAAACAAAAAGATATTTTCAGAAATAGGCGAGATGCTATTTACACATTTCGGCGTTTCCGGACCGCTTATACTTTCTGCATCGTCGCATATGGATGCAAAGAGAATTTCCGATTACGAGATAATAATAGACATGAAACCTGCGTTGTCATCTGAACAGCTTGACGCGAGGATTTTAAGAGATTTCTCAAAACAGTTAAACCGCGATTTTATAAACTCTCTGTCTGAGCTTTTGCCGAGCAAGATGATACCTGTAATAGTAAGTTTAAGCGGCATAGAGCCGGACAGAAAAGTTAATCAGATAAAAAAAGAAGAAAGAGCGGCTTTGGTTAATGCCATAAAAAATATTAAG
This sequence comes from uncultured Clostridia bacterium, assembly GCA_944387335.1. Taxonomy (GTDB): domain Bacteria; phylum Bacillota; class Clostridia; order Oscillospirales; family Ruminococcaceae; genus CALXEM01. Next base: position 1,245 of record CALXEM010000088.1, read on the forward strand.
GTTACGCCAAAGGGCTTCAGACCTGTAAAAGAGGCTATTATTACAAGCGGAGGAGTCTGCGTCAAGGAGATAAATCCAAAGACAATGGAGTCAAAGCTTTTGCCCGGGCTTTATTTTGCTGGAGAAGTTATAGATGTAGACGCATATACCGGTGGATTTAACCTTCAGATAGCTTTCAGTACGGCGCAGTGCGCGGCAAGAGCTGTCTGCGGAATTTACGAATAAATTTACAAATTGTACGCAGTTAAGAAAAGCGTATGTGATAAAATAAGAGGAGTTGTTTTAGATGAGAGCAATAGCTATAGACGGACCTGCAGGTGCTGGAAAAAGCACAATAGCACGTGCATTGGCACAGTCGTTGGGATATATATATGTCGATACAGGAGCACTTTACAGGGCGATAGGTCTTGGAGTTACGCTTTTGGGACTCGATACAAAAAATCCCGAAGAGGTAATATCTGCGCTTGACAATATAACCGTTACAATTAAATTTGTAGATGAGCGCCAGCGCGTATTCTTAAACGGACACGATGTATCCGAGGAGATTCGCAAGCCTGAAATATCCATGGCGGCGTCAAATGTATCTGCAATAGGTCAGGTCAGAGACTTTTTGTTCTCGCTTCAAAAGGATATGGCGACTAAAAACAACGTTGTTATGGACGGCAGAGATATAGGAACAGTTGTACTGCCTGAAGCAGACGTAAAAATATTCCTCACAGCCTCTCCTGAGGAGAGAGCGCGCAGACGCTACGATGAGCAACTTGCAAAAGGTATAGAGGAGAGCTATGAAAAGGTGCTAGAAGAGGTTAAAAAGCGCGACTACAACGATATGAACAGGGATATTGCTCCGCTTAAATGTGCTGAGGACGCCATACCTGTAGATACAACAGGCAATACCTTAGAGCAGTCGATAGAGCTTTTAAAACAGATAATTTTCGATAATCTTGAAAAATAATTACTGCGAAAGGTTGTAATAAAATGCTTTTTCAAAAAGTTGCAAGAGTAGTTACCGGCTTTGTTTTCCGCATAATATTTAATTTAAAGTTTGAGGGAACTGAAAACGTACCGTCCGAAAAGGGCTTTATGGTTTGCAGTAATCACAGGGCTAATTTGGACCCGATATTTGTAGCGCAGAAAGTAAAGTGCCATTTGAGATTTATGGCTAAGATAGAGCTGTTTAAAAATAAATTTGCAGCTGCACTTATTACAAGCCTCGGAGCGTTTCCGGTAGAGCGCGGCAAAGGCGATATGACTGCCATAAACACCGCTGAAAATGCCATAAAGAACGGTGATGCGCTTGTAATGTTTCCTGAGGGAACACGCTCAAAGGACGGAAAACTTCTTAAGTTTAAATCCGGTGCTGTAATGATAGCAGGTCAGACAGGTGCAGACATACTTCCTGTCGGAATAAGCTTCAGCGGCAAGCTTAAATTCAGAACTAAAGTAACAGTGCGTTACGGTAAGCTGATAAAGAATGAGGAGCTTAAATTCACCTCAGGCACACCAACACCTAGTGAAATAAGATATGCAAGAAATCTTTTGCAGGATAGAGTTGCCGAGCTTATAGACTAGATTTTCTTTAAAGGAACGTGATATATTTTGAAAATAACCGTGGCAAAGAGCGCTGGTTTTTGCTTTGGAGTGCGCAGAGCCGTAAATCTTGTTTTTGAAGAGGCGGACAAAGCGCACAAGGTGAGAACACTCGGACCTATAATACATAATCCGCAGATAGTTTCACAACTTGAGCAAAAGGGTGTAAATATTGTTGACAGCGTTGCAGACTGTGAGGAGGACGCCGTTTTGGTTATCCGTTCACACGGTGTAGGAGCTGATATTTACAAGCAGATAAATGACAGAAAGCTTCAGTTTCTTGATGCGACATGTCCGTTTGTCTCAAAAATTCATAAGACAGTGGCTGAAGAATCTGAAAAGGGAAGAATTATTCTTATAGCCGGAGACGAAAATCATCCGGAAGTAAAGGGAATAATTGGTCATTGTAAGGGCGAATACCACGCTTTCAAAACAGCTGAAAATTTAGCTGAAATATTAAAAAATATATCTAATTTACACGAAAAACATTTTTCAATGGTTGCACAAACTACTTTTAATACGATAGAATGGCGTATCTGCATAGAAAATGCAAAAAAAGTGTGTACAAATCTCGCAATATTTGATACAATATGTAGTGCTACCGAAACTAGGCAGCGAGAGGCAATTCAACTGGCAAAACAGTCTGATATAATGGTTGTTGTTGGCGGAGCACAAAGCTCCAATACAAAAAAACTTAAAGAAGTTTGTGAACCGCACTGCCGCACCGTATTGGTCGAATCGGCAAGTCAGCTTAAAGAGTTTGATTTTGATGGTGCAAAGTTGATCGGAGTTACTGCGGGGGCATCTACCCCTGCTTTCATAATTAAGGAGGTACAAGAAACAATGAGCGAAATTCTTATGAACAACAATGAAGAGGAGCTCAGCTTTGAAGAAATGCTGGATCAGTCCTTCAAAAGTACATATACCGGAGAAAAGGTTACTGGTACTGTAGTTGGTTACACACCTACTGAGGTTCAGGTTGAGATCGGTACAAAACAGACAGGATATGTTCCGTTAAACGAGCTCACAGATGATCCTAACGCAAAAATTGAGGATCTTGTAAAGAAGGGTGACACACTTACTCTTCAGGTTCTCAGAGTAAACGATGTTGAGGGTACAATTATGCTCTCCAAAAAACGCATTGACGCCGCTGCTGGCCTTGAGAAACTTGAGGCTGCTGCCGAGAATAACGAGACTCTTACAGGTATCGTTAAAGAGGTTGTAAAAGGCGGAGTTGTTGCTGTATGCAACGGCGTTAAAGTATTTATCCCTGCTTCTCAGGCTACTGCTTCCAAGGATGAGCCTCTTGAGAATCTCCTCAAAAAAGAGGTTAGCTTTAAGATCCTTGAGATGAACCGCGGCCGTCGTCGTGCAGTAGGTTCTATCCGCGCTGTTCTCAGAGAGGAAAGAAAAGCTCTCGAGGATAAATTCTGGGAGACAGTTGAGACAGGTAAGGTTTATAAGGGCGCAGTTAAATCCCTTACATCTTACGGCGCATTTGTTGATCTCGGCGGTGTTGACGGTATGATCCACATCTCTGAGCTT
>CALXEM010000089.1 GCA_944387335.1 uncultured Clostridia bacterium
AGAAAAAACAGTATAAAGCAACATAAATTAAAGAAAAACAATGATTTTTTTACTGAAATAGACTACATTTAATATTATAATTTTTAACAAAAAACTGATAGGAGAAACTTCTCCTATCAGTTTTTTATATTCAGTCAAATAAAGGTGTGCTGAAATATCTCTCACCTGTATCCGGCAAAACGGTTACTACTGTCTTGCCCTTGCCCAGTTTTTTTGCCATTTTTATCGCCGCCGCAACATTCGAGCCTGACGATATTCCGCACAACAGTCCTTCCTTTGAAGCTAAAAGCTTTGCGGTTTTAAGCGCCTCATCATCGGTTATAACACATACATCGTCATAAACCTGAGTGTTCAGATTTTTCGGTATAAGTCCGTCGCCTATTCCCATCTGTATATGTGTTCCTGTTCTGCCGTTTGTAAGTACGGACGCGTTTTCAGGCTCTACCGCCCATATTAGCGTATCGGGATTTTCCTCTTTAAGCACTTTTCCTATTCCGCTCAATGTTCCTCCTGTGCCCACGCCTGCGCAAAATCCGTCTATTTTTCTGCCCGCATCATCTATTATCTCCCTTGCGGTAGATATTTCGTGCACCTTTGGATTATCGGGATTTTCAAACTGCTGAGGTATAAACACGTTTTTGTTTTCCCTCGCCATTTTCTGTGCAGTTTTTAAACATTCGTCTATACACTTGCCTATATCGCCGTCGTCGTGAATTAAAACTACCTGCGCGCCGTACTGCTTTATAAGCTTTCTGCGCTCCTCACTGACTGAATCCGGCATTATTATGCACACCTTATAGCCGCACACTGCTCCCACAAGCGCTATACCTATTCCCTGATTTCCGCTTGTCGGCTCAACTATAAGCGTATCCTTTGTTATAAGTCCTTTTTTTACCGCGCTGTCAATCATATTCCATGCCGTACGCGTCTTTACTGAACCACCGATATTTACACCCTCGTATTTTACGAGTATATCGGCACTGTTTTCTCCGGCAAGATATCTGAGTTTTATAAGCGGTGTATGTCCTATTGCTTCGAGTACATTATTGTAAACCATAATAACCTCACCTTCTTTGAATTACATACTATTTTAATCCAAAAGATGTATATTCTCAATAGCTGTTCGCAAAATAATTAAATATTTCTCTTTATTGTTTCTTTGTATCTTGTCAAACCGGCATAAATATTGACGAATTAGGTCAGTGCATTTATAATTTATTAAAGAATATTTTGGATTTCATATAATCATTATATTTTAAACTTCAGTTTGTTGTTAAAGCTTTAGTTTAATAAAAAGGGGACCTTCTTTTATGTGCAAAAATTCAACTTCTCAGCTTTTAAGCTTTATTAAAAATTCACCGACTTGCTTTCACACTGTTGAAAGTATACGTCAAATGCTCTGTGAAAACGGATTTTGCGAGCTTTCGGAAAATGAAAGCTGGAATTTAACCGAGGGCGGCAAATATTTTGTAACCCGCAACCGTTCATCCATTATCGCATTTACTGTCGGCAGTATAGATTATTCAGGATTTCAGATTGTGGCAAGCCACAGCGATTCCCCTACATTTAAGGTAAAGGAAAATGCGGAAATTTCCGTAAGCGATAACTATATACAGCTCAACACCGAGCGTTACGGCGGTATGCTCTGCTCCACATGGCTTGACCGTCCGCTGTCTGTTGCAGGACGCGTTATAGAAAATATAAACGGCTCTATCAAAACTCACCTTGTAAAAGTGGACAAGGACCTTTTGCTCATACCAAATCTTGCAATACACATGAACAGAAACGCCAATGACGGTGTGGCATATAACGCTCAGGTAGACATGCTTCCGCTTTTCGGCGGAATTGACGCTAAAGGCAAATTTGCCGAGCTAATAGCTGAAGAATGCGGCATAGATAAGGAAAGAGTAGTCTCCACAGATTTGTTTTTGTATAACAGAATGCCTGGAACAGTATGGGGAAACGACTGCGAATTTGTATCTGCTCCTCAGCTCGACGACCTTGAATGTGCATTTACATCAGTAAAAGCATTGTTAAACTCCAAAAATGACTCCGCTATATGTGTATGCGGCGTATTTGACAACGAGGAGGTCGGAAGCGGCACAAAACAGGGCGCGGCTTCAACCTTTTTGTACGACACACTCACACGCATAAACTATGCGCTGAAAAAGGATATGGAATACTATAACAGAGCGGTTGCATCAAGCTTTATGATATCTGCGGACAACGCACATGCAGTTCACCCGAATCACCCTAACCTCTCCGACCCGACAAACAAGGTCTATATGAACAAGGGTATCGTTATAAAATATAACGCAAATCAGAAATACACAACTGACGCAGTGTCCGCCGCAGTATTTAAAGCAATCTGCGAAAAGGCAAATGTACCTGTTCAGTCGTTTACAAACCGCTCCGATATGCTCGGCGGCTCTACTTTGGGAAATATCTCAAACTCAAAGGTATCTCTCAACACAGTTGACATCGGTCTTGCACAGCTTGCAATGCACTCAAGCTACGAAACAGCCGGAACACGCGACATTGACTACATGATTGACGGTCTCACATCGTTTTACAGCCACGTTATAAAGACAAACTCAGACGGATTTATTGAGATTAAAGAATAATTGAAGCCTATAAGCTTTAAAGATAAACCCAAGGCGCAGGAAAATCTGCGCCTTGGGTTTTTATTTCAACTTTTTGTAAAACCAGAGTAAAAGTGAGTCATCGTTACAACATGGCATATACTGACCGTGACATTTTCCGTTGTACCAAACACCGCTTCCGTCAGGTATATACCCGCGCTTTATATACATTCTCTGTGCACTACCGTACCCGCTGTGAAGTCCTACTGCCAAAACCACTGTATCCGAATATTCTGCGGTTTTTGACTCAGCGGCGTCCATAAGCGCACTGCCTACTCCGTTCCTCTGATATTTTTCAAAAACATTAAAGTCCGACAGTAAAGGATAATCCGTACCGTAAAAAGGTCCTTCATCAGCCTTGGGTAAAATATTTATAAAGCCTGCAATTTCACTATTATATTCAGCCACTAACACTATACGTTTATTTTCCTCTTGCTGAGCATAGTAATTCATATATGTATTTATATCCGGATGCCAGTTTTGACTTAAAAATTTATTATAAAATATCAATGCATCACTTTCGCTCATTTTTCTTATGACAACAGTGTTTTTATCTGAATGTATCTGCATATTATAGTATCGCCTCTCTTTTATTGTAAAAGTATAGTACTTTATAAAATAATATACAACTTTTTTCCGATTTATAAAGACAAAAGGGTACAAAATAATGTAAAATATAATTGGGAGAGAAAATAAATATCCAAATTTTATTTCTTTAAGAAATATTTAAGGAAAATATACATCGTCAAGTAAGATTGATTTTCTATAATCTTATTAAGCTAGATGTATAATACGGGAAAGGGGGATAATTACATGATTGCTATAAATATGATGTCATCTGCAACAAAAGTAAAGGGACAAGGCGTTGGTTCTGCCTACATAGAGCAAATGAACCTCATGAATAATTATCTGTATGACAAATTTAAAATAACTGAAAACGAGCCTTTTGAGAATGCTTTTATACAACATTTCCATACCGTTGATTTATCACACTTTTTCTTTAACATGACGATTAAGAATAAAGCTGTATCTGTCGGCAGTGTCCACTTTTTGCCTGAAACAATGGAACAGAGCCTTAATCTTCCGAAGATAGCTAAATTTTTCTTTTACAAATATCTGATAGCGTTTTATAAATCAATGGATTATCTGGTAGTTGTAAATCCCACCTTTATCTCAAAGCTTGAGGCATACGGTATAGACCGTGAGAAAATAATATACATACCGAACTATGTTTCGGGAGAAAATTTCTATAAAATGAGCGATTCGGATAAAAAAGCGGTCAGACGCAAATACGGACTTGATGAGGATAAATTTACTGTCCTCGGAGTAGGTCAGCTTCAGACACGAAAAGGCGTTACCGATTTTGTAAAGACAGCAAAACTGCTACCTGACGTTCAGTTTGTATGGGCAGGCGGATTTTCGTTTAAAAATATATCTGACGGATACAAGGAGCTCAAAGCACTTGTGGATAATCCTCCTGAAAATGTAAAATTCCTCGGAATTATTGAGCGTGAGGAAATGAATAGTATCTACAACTTATCCGATGTAATGTTCCTGCCGTCATATGAGGAGCTCTTCCCCATGGCTATACTTGAATCATTAAGCTGTCATGTTCCGATACTCTTAAGGGATATCGACATTTACCCACAGATACTCAACGGATATTACTGCGCGGCAGACAGTGTAGAGGGATTCAGAGATACAATATCACGTCTTAAAAACGACAGCGAATTTTATAACCAAATGTGCGAAGCTGCAATAGAGGGAAACCGTTTTTACAGCGCTGAACATGTAAGCAGCATTTGGGAAAACTTTTATAAAACTGCTTTTTTAAAGCTTGGGGAGAAAAAAACTAATACAGTAAGGGTGAACCAAAACATTGGGAAAGTATAAGAAAAATTTTATATTTATAGGAATTTCAGTAGCGGCACTTGTTATCTATATTGTGTTCTTTGAAGGCGTGGACAAATTTACCGCACTGTTTATGACAATGAATTTAAAATGGCTTTTTATCGGTCTCGGATGCCTTGCAGGCTACCTTTTGATAGAAAGTGTCATATTGCATATAATGACTCGTCAGCTTACAAAAAAGCAGAGCTTTATGCAGTCAGTAAGAGTGTCTATGATAGGTCAGCTCTTTAACTGTATAACGCCGTTTGCAAGCGGCGGTCAGCCTGTTCAGGCATATGAAATGCAAAAAAACGGCGTAAAGCTCGGCAGTGCAACCACCGCCCTTTTATGCAAGTTTATTGTCTATCAGCTCGTGCTTACAGTCTACACCTTTATCATTCTTATTTTTAAGATAAAGTTCTTTAAAGACAATATAGCCGCATTTTCATATCTCGCTATAATAGGCTTTACAATTAACTGTGCAGTTACAGCATTGCTTATTTCAATAGCACTTTTCAAAGAGCATGTAAAGCGTTTTTGCCTCGCACTCGGCAGACTTTTAAATAAAATGAAAGTCCTGCACAATATGGATGACTACAACCAAAAGGTTGTTGAAACAGTAGACACATTTCATCAGGACTTTAAACAGCTCTCAGTCAATATGCCGCTCTTTATAAAGAGTGCTCTGCTAACGGCAGTTCAACTCAGCTTTTATCTGCTCATACCGTTTACCATCTACCGCAGTTTGGGACATGATGCCTATGACCCGCTCACAATAATGTCTGCAGCGGCATTTGTAATGATGATATCAGCTTTTGTTCCAATTCCCGGAACTATTGGCGCAGCTGAGGGTACTTTCTATATTTTCTTTAGCCTGTTCTTCCCTTCTAACATAATCTACATGGCAATTCTGTTCTGGAGATTATACACCTTTTATCTGCCTATATTGATAGGCTCTCTGAGCACACTTATACAGACAAAAAAAGACAAGGCACATCCAACGAATACGTGTGCCGCACACCCTTGACCTTCTCCTAATTAAATATATCAAAAAACAAAGGATACGAATTTTTTTCGTATCCTTTGTTTTTTCTTGACACACATATATCGCAGTGCTATACTATAGATGTACTTAGTATCGCAGTACGATATATCGTACTTAATAATAGAGGTGATAAGATGGACGCACATATAAAGAAAGTCTATGTACCCATGACTGAAACGGGATTTTACATTCTATTGTGTTTAAGGCAGGAAGCTCACGGTTACAGCATAGTTCAAAAGGTTCAGGAGCTCACAAACGGTGAAATAAAGCTAACTCCCGGCACAATGTACGGAAGTCTTTCCAAAATGGAAAAGGACGGACTTATACACTTTGTCCGCGAGGAGGACAAGAGAAAAATTTATATAATAACCGATTTGGGCAAAGAGGTATTAAATCTTGAGATGAAACGTATTGAGCGCTTATACAAAAATATGACGGAGGTGCGATGATATGAATAGAAAAAAGACAGTGCTTAGATATTTCACAATAGCTGACTGGAAAAAGGAAGAGGAGTTTCTCGCTAAAATGCACAGAGACGGCTGGAAGTTTACATCTCTTAACTTTATCGGAATATATCATTTCACTGAGTGTGAACCTGACAATGTTGTATACCAGCTTGACTTCAACCCTGACGGCATGGCGCATAAGGATGAATATGTAAAGATGTTTTCCGACTGTGGTTGGGAGTATCTTCAGGACTATGTCGGATACAGCTATTTCAGAAAACCCGTATCACAGATGAACGGCGGCGATGAGGAAATATTCTGCGACGATGAATCCCGCATAGAAATGATGAAAAGAGTTTTCAAAGGACGCCTTATACCGCTTATAATACTTTATGTCTATTTTATATTGGCATTCTTTTTAACTCTCAATACACCCAACTCCCCTGTATTGTCTGCATTTTACGTCTTTGTACTGCTGACATATTCCGCAATGTTTTTATCTTTCGGTTTAAAATTTTATGCCTATTATAAAGATGTTAAAAACAAGTAAAAAAAGAGAGCTGTATCAGAAAAATACAGCTCTCTTTTTGTCTATACTCTTTTTATCAGTCCAAAATTTTACCGTCAACAGAGATTGTAACAACCTGCCACGGAATAAATTTACCGCTCTGCTGAAGCGCTTTCTTTGCGGCAAATTCCAGTCCGCCGCAGCACGGAACTTCCATTCTGACTATTATAACGCTCTGAATGTCATTATTCTTTATAATTTCAGTAAGCTTTTCACTGTAATCAACGCTGTCAAGCTTAGGGCATCCGACTATCGTAATTTTACCGCGCATAAAGTCCTCATGCATTCTTGCGTACGCGTATGCTGTACAGTCTGCGGCAATGAGCAGTTTTGCACCGTTAAAATAAGGCGCGTTTACAGGTACAAGCTTTATCTGGCACGGCCACTGTCCGAGCTGTGATAAGCTCGACACCGTGTCTGTGCTCTGCGTTGTATCAGCTTCAGAATTACTGCGGTTAAACTGTCTTAACTGATGTCCCGGACAGCCTGCGTGATGTGCGCCTTGCTGTTTTTTCTTCTGATTTTCCAAAACGGCTTTTTCGTCGTATGCTGCGGCTTCTCTCTCCACAAATGTTATAG
>CALXEM010000090.1 GCA_944387335.1 uncultured Clostridia bacterium
GACAGTATGAAGAACCACCCGATGACCTTTGACAACGAGATTATCCGAAAAATCCTGCAATGCGTGATCGTAGAGTCAAAGGATAAAATCAAGGTGGTTTTCATCGGCGGGCTCGAAGTGGAGGAGGAGGTGGAGCAGTGATGTCAATCAAGATAAAAACGATTTCGACGGTTCAACTCCCACCGCCGAAATGCCGAAAAAATCTTTTTCATGTGGTGCTCACACGTCGGAGCAAAGTTCGCTTTGCTCCGACTTATTTTTTATCTGCGACAGAAAATAAGTCATCCGCCCGCTCCCTTGCTCCTCCTTTTCGCAAAAAGTCACGCTCGGCTCACCTGTGCGGTTGTAAACGCCCTCACGACGGCTCGCTGTCGCTACCAACTTTTTGCGAATTCGAGAGAGTTCAACTCCTACCGCCGAAATGCCGAAAATATCTTTTTCATGTGGCTTAGACAGACAAAAAGGACAGAAATTTATCTGTCCTTTTTTATTTTCAGTGACACGAAACGAGAACCCGAGCGCCGGAGGTGCGGGCTTAAATTACGACCGCCGCCTGCGGCGGAAAAAGGGAGGAATTTATGGCGCCGCGGTCGGCGATTGGCAAGGCAGTATATCTGCCGCAGACAGGGCCGGGCACCGCAAGAGGGCTTGCAAAAGTTCGAGCCCCTCTTTCTCCGCCAGATAAAGCACAACATATGGGGCTTGAGCTCTAGTGTTGTGCTTTTATTTTAATATAGTAATTATATTATTTGATCTGTGGTGATTCTAAATATAAGATTGAATTCGATAATGTTATTGGAAGTATTGTTCAGACATTCCCAAATCAGTAAAATAGTTTTATGAAATTTTAGTTCTTGTGAATGAAAGAATCGCATAATAAATCAGGTGACGTCATGCAGTACAACCATATTGAATGTACTGAATTTACCGTACAATAGATAAGATATAAACAAATTTTTATGTTTGGTGAAGGAGGCTACTTTAATGATATTGTCTAATAAAACTTTACTTAAAATGCTGGATGAAAAATCACTTATTATTGAGCCGTTAAAAAAAGAACAGATTCAACCTGCAAGTGTAGATATTCGTTTAGGAAATACATTTAGTATCGTTGAAGATTCATCCACAGGAATTATAAATTTAGAAAATGAAATTAAGTATAAAACAATAACAAGCGATACATATATTCTTTTACCTAATCAATTTGTTCTCGCGACAACAATGGAATATTTTGATTTACCAAACGACTTGACGGTTTTTGTGGAGGGAAGAAGTTCTCTTGGAAGAATGGGATTATTTATACAAAATGCAGGTTGGGTTGATCCCGGTTTTAAAGGAGAAATTACGCTTGAACTTTATAATGCGAATCGATGCGCAATTGAATTGAAGGCAGGCAGAAGAGTAGGGCAACTTGTTTTTGCCAAAATGGATAATACCGCATTAAATCCTTACCGAGGAAAATATCAAGGTCAAAAAGGTGCAACGGTGTCAAGGGTTTTTCTTGACAATGAAATTGTTTAGTTTTGTCTAATGAACGTAATCTTCATTACAATCGTTCGAATCTTTCGGGTGAAATTGCAAATATATCTTTTTTATAGACCTTTAACAGACAAAAAGGACAGAAAAATATCTGTCCTTTTTTATTTTCAGTGACAAGAAACGAGAACCTGAGCGTCGGAGGTGCGGGCATAAATTCCAACCGCCACCTACGGCGGAAAAAGGGAGGAATTTATGGCGCCGCAAGGGAGACATTATTGGAGTTCAAATTATTAAGATTTGGACAACAATGGTGTTTTTTAGAAACCTCGTGTCTAATCTATATTTTTCAACAAGACAGCATGTTTTCAGTAATATTCTGTTTCTCATTCGGTTGGTGTGTGATATTGGTTGCTTTTATGAGATCTTTTGTTGTTATAAAATTGCATATAAATGTCTACTGCCGTTAGTGATATCCCTACAAACCGTGATAAATGAGTGATATGTTTTGCAGTATACCGATTAGAAATATTATTTTAGTAATATATAAAATATTGCACAAAAAGATTGACTTTTCCTCATCTTTTGTTGTAATAAAAGCAGAATTATTAACCGTTTGGTGAGTAGTTTTGAAAGGAGGAGTCGAATGCCGGGGCCAAAACCCAATCCTGAACGACGAATACAATTGTTAAAAATCTGCTTTGACACATTTTGTGAAAATGGCCTTGAAAATACCGGAATGAAAAAGCTGGCGGATGCCTGTGGTATTACTAATGGTGCTTTAATTTATTATTTTGGATCAAAAGACAATCTTGTCATCGAATCAACTGCTTATTGCATGGCAAAGGTGGAAGATGATTTTATGGCAAATGCACCGACGAGTTTTGAAGATATTGAACGCTTTCTGCGTGAGATGCCTTACCTTACCGCGAAGCTGCATGGAGCAAAATACCGCTTTATGTACCAAGTTTATGCAAGCCCAAAGTACCGGGAATACGGCAAAGAATTTTTCAAAGGTGTAAATGTTCGCTATCACGAATATGCTGAGCAGCTTTCCAAAAAGCTCGGTATGCCGGCATATTTCATTCAAGGAATGACCTACATTTTTGTCCGCGCCTGCGTTCATTACGCTTTGTTTGAAGACGAAGAATATTTGAAATTACAGCTTAGCGCTATACGCACAACGCTCAGGCTGTTTGTAAAAGAAAATAAAACGAAGGAGGATAACTTATGAAACACAAATCAGTTGGTAGAACATTAGCGGTGTTGTTGTCTGTAATGCTTATCGTTGGATTACTGCCGACTACGGTATTTGCGACGAATACCGCAACGGTACAAATCAACGGGATGGAAATGCAAGACGGTGTAGAGGTGCAGTGCGGCGAAGGAACTGCTGTTTTGGACAAAGCAAACGGCACTCTTACACTGAATAATGCGACTATCAAGCAAGAAGGCACAACTCCTGTTCTCAGAGTAGACAATGGTGAATTGAAAATAATCCTGATCGGCGAAAATACGATTACATCTACGACGCAGAGACCTTTTTATAATGGTACTGTTGACCTTACAATTCAAGGAACTGAGAATGATTCGTTGATCATAAAAACAGATTCTGATGGATTGCAGATAGACAAGGGAGATTTAACTATTGATGGATGTATTTTGGATCTAACCTCCCATAATTGGGGCGGTATCGTTACTGGTAACGGAGAGATTATTATAAAAAACAATGCGGATGTTACTGTCAATAGTTATGATATTGCAATTTGGGGCGGAAATGGAATACAAATTGCTGACAGTTCTGTGTATGCAACAGCGAATGGGGATGGAGTAAACACTTTAACAAGTTATGGGGATATTCGTATCAGCAATTCCACAGTAGAAGCGAAGGGGACATCTTCAACAGCATATCCAGCAATTTATGCGGCAGGAGATATCAATGTTACGAATAAAAGCAATGTTAATGCAACATCAATCGGTATGCGGGGAATCTACACTGACAGCGACATAATTGTCACTGACAGCAGTAAAGTCGAAGCAACATCAAACAGTTTGCAGGGAATCTATGCAGTAGGAGATATCAATGTTACAAACAAAAGTAAAGTCGAAGCAAACTCAAATGGTAGACAGGGAATCTACACTGAAAGTAATATGACGGTAACAGACAGTACCGTGACTGCCGCAAGCACAGAAGAGGGAGGAATATATATAGGGAGGAACCCTTAGCTTAACCAACTCGGAACTGTCCGCAACCTCCCATCCTGAAATTTATGCGATTGTAACAAAACACTTTAATGTTACTAACTCAAAGGTAACCGCAAAAGGCGGTCTTCTTTTGGAGAGAGGCGAAGGGGACGATTTTTCTTTCAGCATTACTCCAGCCAATGGAAAACTGGCAGAACTTAAAGTAGACAAAGATAACTGGGATGGTTCTGCGGCTGTGCATTTTAAAGAAGACAGTGAATCGCCTTATGATACCACTGTAAACTTTGAAGAGGATGATATGGAAAAGATTAACGAATATAGTTATGTCTATATCGGAGAACATATCCATACAGGCGGAATAGCAGACTGCGAAAATCCTGCTGTTTGTGAAGACTGCGACAGACCATATGGCAATGCGCTTGGTCACAATGTCGCCAAGACAGAAGAAAAAGAAGCCACCTGCACTGAAGACGGAAACATTGAATACTGGTATTGTAATACCTGCGGTAAATATTTCAGTGATGAAGCATTAACAAATGAAATCACAAAGGATAAAACCGTTGTGAAAGAAACCGGACATGGCAAAACCGAACTGAAAAACGCCAAAGAAGCTACCTGCACAGCAGAGGGCTATACCGGTGATAATGTATGTACCGTATGTGGGGAAACCCTTGAAAAAGGTGAGGTCATTCCGAAGCTCGCACACAATTACAAAGATGGTAAATGCACCGTCTGCGAAACGATTGACCCTGATTTCAAGGCAGTTATCACTAAAGGCGCAAACGGAGAATGGCAAAAAGGCACAGAGGACGGACTTTCCTTTACCTCCAACGCGGCCTTTGCTGATTTCCAGAAAGTACAGGTAGACGGCAAAGATCTTGAACCATCCAACTATGATGTCAAGGAAGGCAGCACGATTGTCACTTTGAAAGCTTCCTATCTGGAAACTCTGACTGTCGGAAAGCACACGTTGGCTATTTTTTCAGACACCGGAACTGCCGAAACAGAGTTTACAATTAAAGCGGCTGTGGCGGCAGACAAAGTCGATACAAATGCTCCGCAGACCGGTGACAGCAGCAATATGGCATTGTGGATTGCTTTACTGTTTGTATCTAGCGGTATACTCAGCGCGTTAACATACACAAAGAAGAAACAATCGAACTAAACATTTAACCAATATAAAGGTGGCGGTAACAGGCTTATTTAGTCTGTTACCGCCTTTTTCGTTTCTTTGATACTCTAAACGTTCTAAAAATGATGTTTCGTTTAAGTTATTCGATACCAATAAATATTTTCAAGATTTAATATTATGATATATCAAAAATAAATTTTATAATACAATTTGTATTTGTTTAACATTACTAAAATATATTGACATATACGCGGCCATATATTATTATTGCATTATATAAGGCGCATCTAAATATAGTTAATCATTATTTGGGGTTGAAGATGAATATTATGAATTACCAAATTACAGAAAAAAGTGCGTTTAAGGTTGCGGGTGTCAGAAAAATTACTCCATATCCAGGAGGAACGTGGGGTGTTGTCAAATCTGATGGCAGTATGGATAAAATGACTCAAATCGCAGGTGATCAAGCTGGATTTTTAGGACTGTGTTTTGGTTTCGATGAAGAAGGAAATAATGACTATATGGTCGGCTTTGTATATTCTGGAAATGATCCTGCTGATTATGATATTTTCTGTTATCCGCAAGGGAAATGGTTAATTGTTGAGGCGACGGGAACTATAAGCGATAATTCATTAGGTAAAGCATGGAAACAAGTATATGATGAGTTTTTACCTCAAAGTGGATATAAGCAAAAAGATTTACCTACATATGAGCAATATATTATTTGTGATGACGCACAGGATATTTGTAAAGTAGAAATTGGCATTCCACTTGAATGATGATTAAATACCGGTTGTGATTTTAACGGAAATGTTGGGCTCACAACCGGTATTTTGTACTGTATAATTCGTAAAAGCATTTTATAAGAGGATATTGAAAGATAAATAAAAAAGCAATAGCTCAAGTCCAACAGTCAAAAAGAATATGGGCTGTTTTGGAATCCCTGCTTGTACACTCTGCGGTGTGCATTTTGTACCTTTTATAATTTTTTTATTATTTTTATCTGAAAAAAGTATGCGATGTGAGAATTTAAAGAAGGAGTGAAAAAATGAGACTATTCCATGTCAGTGAAAAACCTGATATAAAAGTGTTTGTGCCCCGTTGTCCTACTCGTGATGATTTAGATAAATCAGTTGGATTAGTATGGGCCATAGATGAGATGAGACTGCCGAATTTTTTAACTCCTCGAGATTGTCCGCGGGTTACTTATCACGTCGGAGCGCAAACAACACAGTCCGATAAAAGACGATTTTTCTCTTCGCCAAGCATGACACATGCGGTTATAGTTGAGAGCAGATGGTTAAATATTATAAAAAATACTGTCCTCTATCTGTATGAATTTGAAACTGAAGATTTTATTTTACAGGATGATGTTGCCGGATATTATGTTGCAAAAACTACACAATATCCGAAAAGAAAAATAGAAGTATATGATTCATTTTCTGAATTGGCTGACCGAAAAGTAGAAATAAGAATTGTAGACAATCTTTGGCCTATTGCCGATGAAGTGAAGAAGTCTACACTGAATTGGTCGTTATGTCGAATGGCAAACGCTATTCCTCATCCTTAAATTTTTAGGTGTATATTTTATTTGTTTTGTAAGTTTATTAACGAAACGGCAAAAAAGAAAAATGCTTTTTCTTTTGATGTAGTTGTTTTAATTTTTGAAAAAGAAACTCCGATCAATAATTGATTGTGAATTTATTTTAAGAGGTGAAGTGATGGTTGAATTAAGAGAGATTACAAAAGAGAATTTAGAAGATGTTCTTAACCTGAAGGTGTCAGAAAATCAAAAAGATTTTGTATCTTCAAATGCGTATTCTTTGGCTCAAACATGGGCGTATAAAAACACATCTTTCCCTTTTGCGATTTATGCAGATAATGTTATTGTTGGCTTTATTATGCTAGGGTATTATGAGAAAAAAGAGCAATATACTTTGTGGAAGTTTATGATTGATGAAAAGTATCAAAACAGAGGATATGGCAAATAGGCTTTGAGGCTAGGTATAGATTATCTTATTAGAAATTTTAATGTAAAGTCAGTTTTTACGGGAGTTGTTTTTAAAAATACTGTTGCGAAGAAACTGTATCAATCTTTAGGTTTCCGGGAAACAGGAGAAACTGATGAAACATGCTTTGAAATGAAACTTGAAATCTGATTTTTTAGCATGACATAATCACATGGGTTTTATAGAATAATATTAAATAAGGCACCGATTCAATTTGCAGAAAAAACTGCTCCGACATCATACAAGAGCAAATTTTGTTTAGTGCTTAAGCAAAGAAACATCCTTTCCGGTAAAATAGAGATCACTCAAGTCTCTAAAAAAAGAAAGGATGTTTTTCATTGTGCATTTATATTTTATATCATATTATCAATTCATCAGGTTGTTGGCGTTTTAGGTAGATATAAAATCCGATATTTAAAAGTATTCCGACTGCTGTTGATACCGGAGCCGCAAGGCCTATCATCGTCAGGCTTGCGTTTGGCTGGATACTCATAAAATACGCCATTGGCAGACGTACAAGCAGTGTTTGAACCAATCCCTGAACCATAACCCAAAGCGTCTTTTGATTTCCGTTGAAATAGCCGATCATACTGAACAGGACAGCAGTTGCAATGGTTTCAGGAGCAAATCCCTTTAGTTAGTCAAATCCTTTTTGAATAACTGCCGCATCAGTAGAGAAGAATCCCGCAAGTATATCGCCTTTCAGCATTACAAGTGCAAATACAACGCACCCAAAGGCGAGCCCGACGCCGATTCCTGTAAACATAGACTGCTTGGCTCGCTTTGGATTGCCGGCGCCCACATTCTGTGAGACAAAGGACGCCATGGACTGCATCAGTGCACTCGGAACCAACATGGCAAAATTTACGATTTTGCTTGCTACTCCGTATCCGGATGATGCTTCCAGACCAAGACGGTTAACAAATGCACACAGGGCAAGAAAAGAAAGCTGTGTCAAACATTCCTGCAGGGCAAGAGGTAATCCGATTTGAAGGAATTTCTTACATTCTGAATTGAGCCTAAAATCTTTTTTGTAATAGAAAACGGAAGTTTCTTTTTAATAAGCATGACAACCGCACATACCACGCTGACAGCTTGGGCAAAAACAGTGGCAAGTGCTGCGCCTGCTGCATCCATATGAAGTCCGGCTACAAGCAAAAGATCTCCTGCAATATTTACAATGCATGCTACCAGTACGAATATCAGTGGCGATTTGCTGTCACCCAATCCGCGGAAAACAGCTGAGAGCAGATTATACGCCACTATAAAGAATATACCGCCTCCGCAGATTCGTACATAGCTTGAGGTTAGATCTACGGCCGCTTGAGGGGCCTGCATAAGCACAGAGATTGGTCGGGCAAATCCAACAAGCAAAACGCACAGTCCGATAGAAATTAACGTAAACACAACAGTTGCTCCGCCCAGAATTGAGCCGATCTTTTCCGGTTTCTTTTCTCCCAAATACCTGGCGATCAACACGGTAATTCCCATGGCAAGCTGTGTTACCACAAATGTGACAAGATTAAGAACCTGACTTCCTGTTGACACTGCTGAAAGTCCGGATGTGGAGCCGAATCGTCCCACCACCGGCAAGTCAACAGCTCCGTAAGCTGCCTGTAAAATAAGGGCACCTAAAATAGGAACCATAAACCAAAACAACTTTTGGAGAATACTGCCCTGTGTAAAATCTGAGTTTTTCTTATTCAATGGAAATTCTCCTTTCTGCTATGACCTGATAGAATCGTTCTATTGTTTGAATGGTACATCTGACATCTTCTTCCGATATACCATCAAGAAATGGAGCAAGACGGTTAAAATATTGTTTATTGTATATTTCCGATAGCTGTTTTCCAGCCTGTGTAATTGAAATATAAGTGATACGTCCGTCATCCGAAGATGTGTGCTTGCTGAGATAGCCCTTAGCTTCCATTTCCTTTACCGTTCTGGTTACTCCAGGTCGGGGAATATTCAGCGCAGCGCTGATATCCGATACTTTAACGCGTATACCGCGCTGTTCCAAGGTTTCAATTGTATCCAGATAGTGAATATAAGACGGTGTGACACCATCGGGCAAGGCAGGAAGCAAGTCCCTAATCCTTTTTGCCTGATAGCATGCGTCAAACATAGCTTTGATTGTTTGAATCTTCATCAGTTTACCTCCAATATAGTTACCTTTGGTAATTATATTGGAGCATTTTTTATTTGTCAAGTTATATGTATGTGAATTTGCTGAGCAGAGAGAATTGAAACGAAAACGTCATTGGGTATTACAGGTTTTCCATTTGCATTTTCGTTGACAATTAAATTGATGCAGGTTTATTATACAGATATAAGTATAAGTAAAGAAATTTAACGGAGATATTTTATTAAAAGGGAGGATTATGTTATGCATGTAAGCTTGTTTGCAGAAAATCTGTACGTTTTGGACGATGGGAAAGTTCGTCAGTTTTTAATTGTATCAGATGGAAACGCAATTTTGATTGACACGGGATTTAAGGATTCTCACATATATGAAGAGGTGAGAAAGATTACGACAGCTCCTATTACAGTGCTTATGACACATGGTGACGGCGACCATGCAGGCGGGCTTGATGGTTTTGGAGAATGTTATTTGCATGAAGGCGACTGGCATTTGGTAAAGGACAATATAAAAAAGCATGCAATGCATGAGGGCGATATTTTTAAATGCGGTGAGTATTGCTTGGAGGTAATTGAAATACCGGGACACACATATGGAAGTGTTGCGTTTTTTGACAGAAAAAAGAAGCTGATGTTCCCTGGAGATTCTGTACAGAAAACAGGACCGATATATATGTTCGGTAATCACAGAAACCTTGACTTATACATTGAAAGTCAGAAAAAGCTATGCGAGTACATTGACAAAGCAGACACAATACTGCCGTGTCACAATGAATATCCCATTACACCTGATTATATTGAGAAGAACCTTAATGATGCGATTTTGCTGAAAGAGGGTAAACTTAAAGGCGAAAAGCACGAATTCCTACCATGCTGTACATATACAGGGGAGTATACCAAATTTTATTATTAAGAAAAAAGCGATGACGGTTTGATATGCTGTCATCGCTTTTCATTTATAAAATAACCGTTTTAGCATAAGTTCAACTATAAGTTGAGTCAATAATCAACGTACAGTTGAACTGTTATTATTATTTCAACTTTTAAGACATTCAAATTTGAGAATTATAATGATATATTTAACTTATCATTTGAAAGGAGTGTTGTTAAATGGAGACAACATTTGGTAAGAGAATCTCATTTTTACGTCGTCAGAAAGGATTAAAACAGGAAGATCTTGCGGATATGTTAAATGTAAGCTTTCAGGCTGTGAGCAAATGGGAGAACGATATAAACTGTCCCGACATAAGTTTACTGCCAAAACTCGCTGAACTGCTGGACGTTAGTATAGATGAGCTGATGCTTGGTGAGGAAAAAAGAGCTACGAATGTACCGGTAAGAGTTATTCCTCCGGAAAAACGAAAAAATATGGATGACATGCTACTGCGAATAATGGTAGATTCATCGGATGGAGATAAAGTTCGTGTGAATGTACCAGCCGAATTGCTTAAAGTTGCTGTTGAAATGAACATAGATTTACCACAGTTATCAGGAAACGATACGTTAAAAAACATTGATTTCAGAAAAATAATAGAATTGATTTCAAACGGTGTTGTTGGGACTTTAGTAGAAGTAGAGTCGGCGGATGGTGACAGTGTGCGTATAGTTGTGGAGTAAAATATGAAAATAATCGTATCAGAAAAAGACAGTACAAGTATAAAAATTTATATTCCTACATGTATTGCACTAAATAGAGCGGTAGCAAGTATTGCGGCAATTGTATTGAAAAAGAATGGCGTTAAAATTAAAAGAAGAGAAATAGTTGCTATTTTTAAGGTTTTAAAAAGATATAAATATCATCACCGAAATTTTAATTTGGTTGAAGTATATGATTCAGATGGAGATTATGTACTGATAAAATTATAAAGTGCGTTTTGATATATTGTGCCGTGGTAACCACTTTTTTATTTCCTCATATAATATTATCAAGACTGATTAGAGGAGGTAATATTTATGAGGGAAGAGCACATCAATAAAATTACCGATTACGGAGATGACCCGCTTATAGTTGACATTGACTGCTTTGCTAAGAAAAACACAAATTTCCGAACCGCCTTATGGACAGGAGATTGTTTGCAGGTTACACTTATGAGTATAGCTGTTGGATGTGATATAGGTATTGAAAAACATGATAATCTTGACCAGTTTATATGTATCGAGAGCGGGTATGCTCTTGTGAAGATGGGCAAAGAAAAAGATAATTTGTGCTTATGCAAAAACGTCAATGAGAACTTTGCTGTAATAATTCCTAAATGCACATGGCATAACATAATAAATATCGGAAATACACCGCTTAAGCTTTTTTCTGTTTACGCACCGCCGAATCATAAATTCGGTACGGTTCACAAAACAAAATGCGATGCAGAGGAAGATTAAATAAAAAGCCGCAATTAAATATTGCGGCTTTTTATTGTGCGGATAAAAGAGCTATTTTCGCTTTTTTCTTCTGATTTCAAAACAAAACGGACAGTTCCTGCCCGACGTTCTTGAGCATACCGCGGTTTGCCAGCTGTGTCCGTATTTACATTTCCACCAAACCTTTTTTCCACTTTTTGCGGTTATATCGTATGGGGTCAGAGGGGAATTTTTTTCATTGTCCCACTCTTCGGCAAGCCTAGGGTACAAGACTGCCAGACAATTTTCGATACATACGCGGTGTCCGGAACAATACGGACAGCCGTCTCCGCGGATATAGCGCTTGGCGGGCGAGGTCTGCCATTCGTGACCGTTTTTGCACTTCCACCAAATCATTTTGGAGCTTCGGGCAGCGATATCCTCCGGATTTAAAGGAAGATTTTTTTCTGACCACTCTTCAGACAGTTCGGGGGAGAGGTGCGCAAGAGAATTTGCATACCATGTTTTTCTATTTGCACAGAAGGGACAGGCTTTTTCGACTCCGTATTTTTGCATTTGTCCCGGACTTGCCTGCCATTCATGCCCTTCACTACATACCCACCACACTCTTTTGCTTGAAAAAGGCGCCGATTGAGATGCAGGATATGTATTCTTTAAAGGATGCCAAAGCGCTTCGAGCGGAGGATTTTGAGTTTCCAGGGAATTTTCTTTTGATATCCGACGCCCGTCGCAATACGGGCAGATGCGTTCCGGAGGGTATTTTTGCAGAGTTTTGGGGAGGTCTTTCCACTCATGACCTTTTTTGCACTTCCACCAAAAATAAGTGTTTGAATAGGGGGCTACCTTGTCGGGTGAAACAGGATTTTTATCTGAATGCCAAAATTCTGCTAATTGCGGGAATTTTGATGCCAGTGAGGTTGACGGTTCCACGGAATGTCCCTGACAAAAAGGACATTCCGTGGAATGGGGGCCTGTTCTGGAATAGATGTATGCTTTCCAGCTGTGTCCGTATTTACATTTCCACCAGACTTTTTTATCTGTTCCGGGAAGCACGTCTGTCGGTTTAAGAGGTGCGTTTTTTTCGTAATCCCATTCTGACGCCACATCAGGGCGTACAGCAGCAAGGCTTGTCTGCGGAGATACTTTGAGATGTGAACAGTACGGGCATGATGAATTCAGACGGGTGCGGTTATTTACTGATGCAAAGTATTCTTTCTGACATTTAGGACACTTCCACCAGCGCTTTTGACTGAGGCCGGGCGAAACAACGTCCGGAGTTTCTTTGTTTTTGCTGCTCCACTCCTTTGCCAGTTCGGGATACAATACCGCAAGAGAACGCTCTTTGCGCGTATGGTAATAAAATTCTTCTATTTTCCAGTGGTCCTTTACATGGTCGGGATCTGCATGTATACCGCCTATCATCATTAAAAGAATCTGTATTACACGATCAAGGTATATATACCGGTTTGACATAGGATAGGTTATAGTTTCGTTTTCGATTGTTATGTCACGGCTTTCCTGAGAAGTTTCCTTTACCCTTATTACTCTGTATCCGAGCTCTTTTAGATAAGTATCCTTTTTGGCGTCGCGTTCTGCAGCTTTGCTGTTTCTGTGATGGTAGCCGTCGATTTCTAAAGCGATATCGGCAGAACAGTTATCCTGTGAGAGTATTTTTATATCAATTATATATTTGCTTTCCGGAACCTCCGCTTCGCATATACACGGTATCTGATATTTCTGAAAATAATAGTAGATCGCCCGGGCTGAATATGAAATATGAAAATGTTTTGAGCATATCGGACAGCCTCTGAGCAAAAGCGTACGGTTTGAAATGCGGTCTGACCAGCTGTGCGATGGGTCGAATGAGCAGCGCCAGAAGACCTTTTTGGGATTAGCGGGTGATATATTGCGGGGGGTGAGAGAACCGTTTTTTGAGTAATCCCACTGCTTTGCGACGTCGGGATAAACTGTCTGAAGATTATAGAAAGACGATACACGTTTGTGGCTACAATACGGACAAAGCCCGCCGGGAGACGGTGAAGAGGAGCTGCGGTATCTTTTGACCGATTTTACCTGCTCGTCGATCTTTCGTGTCCATGTGTGCCCATGCTTGCAGCGCCAATGAGCATTGTAGTCTGATTGAGGAAGATAATCGTCAAGACCTTTGCTGTTCAGCTCATTGTCCCAATAGTGAACCAGCTCAGGATACAGTAAGGCGGCGTTGTAAATTTTACTCGGGCGCTCATGGCTACAAAAAGGACAAACAGTCCTTTTAGGATTTTTTCGGTTCATTTTATTGGGAGAGGCTGTCCATTCCTGCCCGCATTTACTGCATTTCCAACTGACATGTTTACCTGATGAAAAGCCTATACTTTCAGGAGAAATAGAATTATTACCATGCACATAACAATTTAAAATTTCATGCCGGTTGTGTTCCGTACACCAGCTTTTTAAATCTTTCATATATTTTACCTCGTCATTATGATATAAAATTATATTATATAGACTATTATGTTAAGTCAAATAAAGTTTGATCAGATAAAATTATCCGTGATACATAAAATAAAAAAGACTCGGACACTTTTTTGCGCCGAGGCTTTTTATTGACGAGAATAATTAAAATAATCTGTATTAGTTTTTATTCAGGCTTTTCAAGTATGACAAATGACACTAGAGTTTCCTTATGAAGATAATTTTCAAGTTTAGGGTCAACGTCCACAGTTTTTGTATTCATCTGTGAAATTGTCCAGCCGTCCTCCAACAATTTATTTATATGAACAAGATATTTATTATTGTTTATATCGTTTTCTTCTGAATAATCACGGCTATTACTTATATATACTATCTTTTGCATTCTTTTCACCGGCCATTTTTATTAGAATTAGGATTTGGTGTGCCCGATGCGATTCGAACGCACGACCCTCAGAGTCGGAGTCTGATACTCTATCCAGCTGAGCTACGGGCACATATATATGAAACAACAAAATTATAACATAACAGCGTATAAAAATAAAGTAAAAATATGTTTTAAGAAAAAAGTAGAAAAAAGGTGTTGACAAAAGGGGGAGGGTGTGATAATATAATAAAGCTGACTCGAGAGAGCGGCGGCCGAGAGAGCGGTTCAAAAAAGTTTTTAAAAAAAGCTTGACAAACCGAGCTTGAGGTGATAAAATAAATAGGCTGTCTGAAAAGGCGGCGCACAGCTCGAAAGGGTTTGAAAAACTTTGAAAAAAGTACTTGACAAACGAAACGAGATGTGATAAAATAAATAAGCTTCATAACGAAGCGAGTTAGGACCTTGAAAATTAAACAACATTAAAGCTTACAGAATTAAGACCTTGGAAATTCTAAAGAAATTCCGA
>CALXEM010000091.1 GCA_944387335.1 uncultured Clostridia bacterium
AATTATGAAATTTCACTTATCAAAAAGCTTTCATCGCTTACAGAATGTATAAGCACGGCGACAGACTCATTGGAAAACGCTTTGCTTGCGGTAAACGGCTGCGACGACATAGTGGAACAGTCACAGATGATAAGAGATACACTGCTTGCAAAGATGAGCGAGCTCAGAGTTTTCTGTGATGAAGCCGAAACACTTACCGCTAAAAAATATTGGCCGTTCCCGACATACAGCGACTTGATGTTCAGCGTCAAATAATCAGACAAAATATACAGCTTGATGAAACGATGCAGTTTACGGCGCGGTACTTAATTCATCAAATTTTACGGAGGTATTTATCATGTGTTCAATTATGGGTTATTGCGGCAGCAATGTAGATTTTGCAGAATTTAAAAAAGGGTTTGACCGTACAATATCCCGAGGACCTGATGACAGCAGAATTATTGACACAGGCAGAGGTTTACTTGGATTTCACAGACTTGCTATCATGGGGCTTGCCCCATCAGGCATGCAGCCATTTGAGCTTAACGGCAGCTATGTGGTGTGCAATGGTGAAATATACGGATTTGAGGCTATTAAAAAGAGCCTGTCCGACAAATACACCTTTAACAGTGAGTCTGACTGTGAGATTTTACTTCCTATGTACCGCGAATACGGAACTGATATGTTTAATATGCTCGACGCAGAATTTGTCATGATAATTTATGACAAGGAAAACGACGAGTACATTGCCGCAAGAGATCCTATCGGTATCCGACCGCTCTATTACGGATATGATAAAGCGGGTACGATAATCTTTGCCAGTGAGCCTAAAAACCTGCTCGGACTTACAGATGAGATAAAACCGTTCCCTCCGGGGCACTACTATAAAAACGGCGAGTTTGTCTGTTATTGCGATATAACTAAAACTAATGTCATATGTTATGATAATTTGGATTGCGTATGTCGTAATATTCGTGATAAACTAATAGTAGGCATTAAAAAACGTCTTATATCTGATGCAAAGGTAGGTTTTTTACTTTCAGGAGGACTTGACTCATCACTGGTGTGTTCAGTTGCGGCAAAACAAAGCGATACTCCTATTAAAACTTTTGCCATAGGTATGAAAAGCGATGCTATCGATTTAAAATACGCAAGGCAGGTAGCCGATTATATCCACAGCGACCATACCGAGGTCATTATCACAAGAGATGATGTTATCTCAAACCTCAGAACGGTTATAAAGGCGCTCGGAACTTTCGACATAACCACAATACGTGCTAGCATTGGAATGTATCTTGTCTGCAAGGCGATACATGAACAGACTGACATCCGAGTATTGCTGACAGGCGAAATTTCCGACGAGCTGTTTGGATATAAATATACCGACTTTGCGCCGAGTGCTGAAGCTTTTCAGGCTGAATCCGAAAAAAGAATCAGAGAACTCCATATGTATGATGTACTGCGTGCTGACAGATGTATTGCTGTAAACTCGCTTGAGGCAAGAGTGCCTTTCGGTGACCTTGACTTTGTAAAATATGTAATGTCAATAGACCCGGAAAAGAAGCTCAATAAATACGGCAAGGGAAAATATCTGTTAAGACATGCGTTTGAGGACGGCGATTATCTGCCAAAGGAAATACTCTGGCGTGAAAAAGCTGCGTTCTCCGATGCGGTAGGTCATTCAATGGTAGATGATTTGAAGGAATACGCAAATTCCCTCTACGCCGACGATGAATTTAAGTCCAAGTGTGAAAAATATACCCATGCAAGACCTTTTACAAAGGAATCACTTTTATACCGCGAGATATTCGAGGAATATTACCCCGGACAGAGCGGAATGATTGTTGATTTCTGGATGCCTAACAAATCTTGGGACGGCTGTGATGTAGACGATCCCTCCGCTCGTGTTTTGTCAAACTACAAGGACAGCGGAAAATAAATATTGAAAGGATAAAAGGTTATGGAAAAAAAGGAATTGTTGTACGAGGGAAAGGCAAAAAAAGTATACACCACTGATGACAGTGAGCTTTTGATAGTATCATACAAAGATGATGCTACCGCTTTTAACGGTCTGAAAAAAGGTACAATTTCCGGTAAAGGCGTAATTAACAATCAGATGAGCAATCTGCTTATGCAGTATCTGGAAAAAGCAGGAGTTCCTACTCACTTTGTAGAGGAGCTCAATGAGCGTGACACAGTTGTAAAGAAAGTATCCATAGTACCACTTGAGGTTATTATCCGTAATATTGCAGCAGGTTCTTTTGCAAAGAGATACGGCACAGATGAGGGCGTTGTTTTCGATGCACCTACAATAGAATTTTCATACAAAAATGATGAGCTCGGCGATCCGCTTATCAACGACTACCACGCACTTGCTCTCAAGCTTGCAACAAAAGAAGAGATCGAGACAATCAAAAAGTATGCATTTAAAGTAAACGAGGAGCTCAAAAAGTTCTGGGCAGAGTGCGGCGTTACACTCGTAGACTTCAAGCTCGAGTTCGGAAGACTCTCTGACGGCACAATCGTTCTTGCAGACGAGATAAGCCCTGATACATGCAGACTTTGGGATTCCAAAACAGGTGAAAAGCTTGATAAAGACAGATTTCGTCGTGATATGGGCGGAGTTGAAGGCGCATATGTAGAGGTTATGAAGAGACTCAGAGAACATATCTGATCTTCCGCACGCACATAGCTTTGTATGACGCAGCGGAGAAAACCGCTGCGTCAAAACAAATAAAAAGGATTGGTGAAATTTTATGTCAAACTGTGCAATAGTGGGGATCAACTGGGGCGACGAAGGAAAAGGCCGTATGGTCGATTTGCTCACAGAGGATTTTGATGTCGTTGTACGTTTTCAGGGCGGCGGAAATGCCGGCCATACAGTTATAAATGAGCTCGGTAAATTTGCTTTGCACCTTTTACCGTCAGGTATATTCAGAAAAGGCGTTGTCAACATACTCGGAAACGGTGTTGCAGTAGACCCGCAGAGCTTGTGGAGCGAAATGCAGGACGTAATGGACAAAGGTGTAAGCCTTACTCCGGAGAATTTCAAGATAAGCGAAAGAGCTTCACTTTTGCTTCCTTGGCACCGTGATTTGGACGAGCTTGAAGAAGCACGCTTAAAGGATAAAAAATACGGTTCAACAAAGCAGGGTATAGCTCCTTTCTATTCTGATAAATATCAGAAAAAGACAATTCTTGCAGGAGAGCTTTTCTATCCTGAGGAGTTAAAGGCTCATCTGGCTGACCTTATGGAGTGGAAAAACCTCACACTCACAAAGGTGTACGGAGCAAAAGCATATACAATGCAGGACCTTGAAGAGTGGATAGAGAAAACTTGCGCTACAATTAAACCATATGTTACAGATACAGGCGCATTCCTCAAAAAAGCTCAGAGCGAGGGCAAAAAGATACTCTTTGAGGCTCAGCTCGGTTCACTCAGAGACCTCGATTACGGTATTTATCCATATACAACTTCTTCCAACACAACAGCGGCATATGCTCCTATCGGTTCAGGACTTCCTAGCGCTAAGATAGAGGACGTAATCGGTGTTGTAAAGGCTTATTCAACCTGTGTAGGTGAGGGCCCGTTCGTATGCGAAATGTTCGGCGACGAGGCTGAGCAGCTGCGTAAAGAGGGATTTGAGTACGGCGCTAAAACAGGCAGACCGAGACGTGTAGGACCTGTTGATATTGTAGCTACAAGATATGGCGTTGAGGTTCAGGCTGCAACTGCAATAGCTCTTACAAAGCTTGATGTTTTAAGCTATATGGATAAAATTCCGGTATGTACAAACTATACCCTTAACGGCGAGACAATCGACTACTTCCCGTTCCCATCCGCTCTTAAATATGCAAAACCTGTAATAAAATATTTTGACGGCTGGAAATGCGATATATCCTCAGCGCGCAAGTGGGAGGATCTTCCTAAAGAAGCACAGGAATATGTTAGTTTCATAGAAAAAGAAATAGGTTGCCCTATAAAATATGTATCTGTCGGACCTGAAAGAGACAGTATAATTATAAGATAATAAGGAGAATCTATATATGACTAATAAATATGAATCGCCGTTGTCCTCCCGTTATGCTTCCGACTATATGCTCGGACTTTTCTCCTCCGATACACGTTACCGTACATGGAGAAAACTGTGGATTGCTTTGGCTAAAGCAGAAAAAAGCTTAGGCCTTCCTATAACTGACGAGCAGATTGCTCAGATGCAGGAAAATATAGATAACATAGACTATGAGTGTGTAAGAATCCGTGAAAAAGAGGTTCGTCACGACGTAATGGCTCATGTATATGCTTTCGGTAAGGTTGCTCCGAAAGCAGCAGGTATTATCCACCTCGGTGCTACAAGCTGTTATGTAACAGATAACACTGATTTGGTGCTTTACCGTGACGCGCTCATTTATCTGCGTACAGAGCTTTTGAAGGTTATTGCAAATCTCTGTGATTTTGCAGAGAAATATAAGGCAATGCCTACACTCGGATACACACACTATCAGCCGGCTCAGCTTGTAACAGTCGGCAAAAGAGCTTCGCTCTGGATACAGGATTTTTTAACTGATTTGCATGAAATTGATTTTGCCATCGAGAACATTAAATTCCTCGGTTGCCGCGGTACAACAGGTACAGAGGCAAGCTTTATGGATCTCTTTGACGGCGATTCCAAGAAAATAGACGAGATGAATCGTCTTATTGCAGTAGAGTTTAATTTTGACGAGTGCTTTGACGTTTGCGGACAGACTTATCCGAGAAAGGCAGACAGCAGAATACTCAACTGTCTCTCCTCGATCGCACAGAGCTAATAGCGTATGGCAAACGATATAAGACTCCTTCAGCATGACAGACAGGTAGAGGAGCCATTTGAGAAAAATCAGATTGGTTCTTCCGCAATGGCATATAAGCGCAACCCGATGAGAAGCGAGCGCATATGCTCACTTGCACGTTACCTTATGTCTGATGCAATGAATGCTCACATGACAGCTTCCGTTCAGTGGCTCGAGAGAACGCTTGACGACTCAGCTAACAGAAGAATCTCCATGCCGGAGGGCTTTTTGTGTGCTGATGCTATTCTGCGTCTCGCTCAGAACGTAACAGACGGACTTCATGTAAACGAGAAGATTGTTGAAAAAACAGTCAGAGAGTATCTGCCGTTTATTGCAACAGAAAATCTGATGATGGAAGCTGTAAAACGTGGCTCAGACCGCCAGCAGATACACGAAATTATCAGAACATGCTCTATGGAAGCTACCGCTCAGATGAAAAACGGCAATGCCTGCAACTTGCTTGAATTGCTTTCAAAAGAAAAAGAGTTTGGTTTGACATTAGAGGAGATGAACGAGCTTTTGACCCCTTCCATGTATATAGGAAGATGTCCGGAGCAGGTAGATGCATTCCTTTCTAAAGTTAAACCGCTGTTAGAGGGTATATCAAGAGAATCGGCTGAAATTAACCTGTAATTTTAAAAGTATGTATAAATAGAAGGGGACATTATATGTCCCTTTTCTATTTAACAGCAATACTAATAAATTAAAAAGGATTGGCGATTTTTATGACTAAGTATATATTTGTAACCGGCGGTGTTGTTTCAGGACTGGGAAAAGGAATTACAGCGGCTTCTTTGGGAAGACTGCTCAAATTAAGGGGTATTAAAGTAGCTGCACAGAAACTTGACCCATATATAAATGTTGACCCGGGAACCATGAGCCCGTATCAGCACGGTGAAGTATATGTAACCGAAGATGGTGCTGAAACAGACCTGGATTTAGGACATTATGAGAGATTTATAGACGAGGATTTAAACAAATATTCAAATCTCACTACCGGTAAAGTATATTGGAATGTACTGAATAAGGAGCGCCGCGGTGAATACTTGGGTTCCACAGTTCAGGTAATTCCTCATATAACTAATGAAATAAAGGAATTTGTGTACAATGTCGGAAAAAAAGCCAATGCAGATGTAGTTATAACCGAAATAGGCGGTACTATCGGTGATATTGAATCACAGCCGTTTATAGAGGCTGTCCGCCAGATATCACTGGAAGTTGGCAGAGAAAACAGTTTGTTTATTCATGTGACACTTGTTCCGTTTTTAAGAGGCTCAAATGAACATAAATCAAAGCCTACACAACATTCCGTAAAAGAGCTTCAGGGTATGGGAGTAAACCCGGATATAGTTGTTTTAAGATGTGATGAACCCATTGAAAAATCTATTTTTGAGAAAATCTCAATGTTCTGCAATGTAAAAAAGGACTGTGTAATTGAAAATATCACATTACCGAGCTTGTATGAAGCTCCGCTTATGCTGGAAAAATCGAATTTTTCATCAGTAGTTTGCAGAGAATTGGGAATAGACGCTCCAAAGCCTGATTTAATGGAATGGTCGGCTATGGTGCAGAGAATTAAGTCAGTAGAGAAAACTGTAAATATAGGACTTGTAGGAAAATATGTAGCCTTAAGAGACGCTTATCTGTCAGTTGCGGAGGCGCTCAGACATGCAGGCTATTATCACAACGCCGATGTAAAAATACATTGGATAGATTCGGAAGAGATTACAGAGGAAAATTATAGAGAAAAGCTTTCAGGTATAAATGCCGTTATTGTACCGGGAGGCTTCGGCGGACGAGGCATAGAGGGAATGATACTCTCCGCAAAATATGCAAGGGAAAATAATTTACCTTATTTCGGCATTTGCTTGGGAATGCAGATAGCCGTTATAGAATACGCAAGAAATGTTGCCGGAATAAGCGACGCTGATTCAGGCGAATTTAACGATAAATGCAAAAACAAAGTAATTGACTTTATGTCAGGTCAGAGCGATGAGATAAATAAGGGGGGTACTCTGAGACTGGGCGCATATCCGTGCGTTATCAAAGAGGGTACAACTCTTGAGAAATGCTATGGATCACATGAGATAGAGGAGCGCCACAGACACCGCTATGAGTTCAACAACGATTACCGCAAAGTCCTTGAGAACAGTGGACTGACATTTGCGGGAATGTCGCCTGACGGAAAGCTTGTTGAGACGATAGAGATCAGCGGCAGAGACTTTTATGTGGGTGTTCAGTATCATCCTGAATTTAAGAGCCGTCCTAATAAACCGCATCCACTGTTTAAAGGATTTATCGGTGCGGCTTTAAAAAATGCGGAGGTGTAAGACTTATGACAACAATAGATACAAAAAACCTTGATTATAAAAGCTTAAATGAAAGTTTGCGCAAAGCGGGCGGAGACTGCAAACTGATTGATTGCTGCGGTCAGCGCTTTATAGCTGCCGGTATGTCGGATAAAAATATAGTGATAGAAGGTATTCCGGGAAACGCGCTCGGAGCATATCTTGACGGCGCTGATATAACTGTCAACGCCAACGCACAGGACGCTGTCGGAGATACCATGAACGACGGAATCATTGTGATACACGGTAATATAGGCGACGCCGCCGGATATGCCATGAGAGGCGGAAAAATTTACGTCAAAGGAAATGCAGGGTACAGAGCGGGTATTCACATGAAAGAATACGGCGAAAAGGTGCCTGTGCTGATAATAGGCGGAAAAGCTGGCAGCTTTTTAGGTGAGTATCAGGCCGGCGGAGTAATTGTTGTGTTGGGACTTTGCGATAACGATAAGAAAATAGTGGGCAATTTCCCTTGCACAGGAATGCATGGCGGAAAGATGTTTTTGCGCGGTGACTGCTCTGATATTGAATTTCCTAGTCAGGTTACAGTAAGAGAAGCTGAAAAAGAGGATATGGAGGAGATTTCGGGATATATCTCCGAATACTGCGAGAAGTTCGGATATGATAAAGATGAGATATTAAATTCTCAGTTCAGCGTCATTACTCCTGACAGTAAAAATCCATATAAACAGATGTATGTTTTAAATTAAAGAAAGGCGGGCGCTTTGATGAAGTATTCAAAAGAAGAAGTACTGCAATATGTTATGGAAGATGATGTAAAGTTTATCAGACTTTCGTTTTGCGATGTATTCGGAAGACAAAAAAATATATCTATAATGCCATGGGAACTAAAGCGAGCTTTTGAATACGGAATAGCGATAGACGCCTCGGCAATAGACGGCTTCGGCGATGAGAGCAATTCCGACTTGCTGCTTCATCCCGAGCCTGAAACTTTAATGCAGCTTCCGTGGCGTCCGGAGCACGGAAAAGTTGTAAGAATGTTTACGAGCATATCCTATCCGGACGGAACGCCTTTCGAGTGCGATACAAGAGCAATACTTAAAAAAGCAGTTCAAACAGCGCAGATGTCAGGACATCACTTTTCGTTTGGAGCTGAACAAGAATTTTATCTGTTTAAGCTTGACGAAAATGGTAATCCTACAAATGAAACATACGACAATGCAGGGTACATGGATTTAGCTCCGGAGGACAACGGAGAAAATATACGCAGGGAAATATGCCTTACTTTAGAGCAAATGGGCATAATGCCCGAAAGCTCACATCACGAGGAAGGCCCGGGACAAAACGAAATAGATTTCAGATATTCCGACGCCATGAGTGCTGCGGACAATGTACTTACATTTCAGACGGTAGTAAAAACGGTTGCAAGGCGAAACGGACTTTATGCTGATTTTACTGCAAAGCCGATAAAGGATAAACCTGGAAACGGATTTCACATAAATATGTCTGTAAAATCAGATGACGGCAGCGATAATATGAAATATATGATAGCGGGTGTTTTGGATAAGGTGTGCGATATGACCGCATTTTTAAATCCTACTGAAAATTCCTATGAGCGTTTCGGACACAACAAGGCGCCGGGATATGTTTCATGGTCAAGCGGAAACCGCTCGCAGTTAGTCAGAATACCTGCTGCAATAGGTGAATATTACAGGGCTGAGCTGCGTTCTCCAGACCCGACAAACAACCCATATCTTGCGTTTGCACTTTTGATTTATGCGGGCTTAGAGGGCATTGAAAATAAAACCGAGCTTGAAGCGTCGATAGACTTTAACCTATATAAAGCCGACAAAGAGATTTTGAACAGCATAAAGAAACTCCCGTCAGATTTAAAAACGGCTTGTCAGACAGCGGCAGAGAGCGATTTTATAAAAAGATATATTCCTAAGAATATAGTGGATATATACTGTGACAGATGATAAAGTAAAAAGGGAATGAAGAGCAAAATGAGCTTACAAGAACGAGCATACAGCGTTTTAATAGTCTGTACGTCTGAAAAATTCAGCAGTGAATTGACGGCTCTTATCTCCGACTCAGTATATAATCCCGTACAGACAGTTTTCAGCATAAGCGCAGCTAAAAGAATGCTTGCCGAAAGAAGCTTTGATTTTATCATAATAAATTCACCGCTTGCCGACGGAACCGGCGTTGGTTTTGCCATAGACAGCTGTAATATTGAGGGCACAGTAGTTCTTATCCTGATAAGACATGACGTGTACAGTGAGATTTATGAGAAGGTATCGCCACACGGCGTCTATACACTCTCCAAACCTATATCAAAACAGACAATTACAGCAGCCTTTGACTGGATGATAAGTACAAGGGAAAGACTGCGTAAGTTTGAAAAAAAGACACTGTCCATTGAAGAGAAAATGGAGGAGATACGCATAGTCAACAGGGCGAAATGGCTGCTTATAAACCAGCTGAAAATGGATGAACCACAGGCACACCGCTATATAGAAAAGCAAGCGATGGACAACTGTGTGACAAAATCTCAAATAGCTAAAGAAATTATAAAAACTTACTCATAAAAATAACACCCGTTGTGTTAAACAGCGGGTGTTATTTTTTGTTATTCTGTTATTCCATCTCAAAAGCACCGGTATAAAGCTGATAGTAAATACCTTTTTGTGCTATAAGTGTTTCGTGGTTTCCGCGTTCGATTATTCTTCCGTGCTCAAGCACCATAATGGCGTCGGCATTTTTTACGGTAGAAAGTCTGTGCGCAATTACAAATACGGTACGTCCTTTCATAAGAGCGTCCATTCCTCGCTGAACAAGTGCCTCTGTTCTTGTATCGATACTTGATGTAGCTTCGTCGAGTATCATTACAGGCGGGTCTGCAACTGCCGCTCTAGCTATTGAGATAAGCTGACGCTGACCCTGTGAAAGCTCTGAACCGTTTGAGGTGAGCATTGTATCATAGCCGTTAGGAAGCAGTGAGATAAAGTCATGTGCGTTGGCGAGCTTAGCCGCATTGTATACTTCCTCATCTGTGGCGTCAGGATTACCGTAACGGATATTCTCCATAACAGTACCTGTAAAGAGGTTTGTATCCTGCAAAACTATACCCAAGGAACGACGCAAATCAGTTTTCTTTATCTTGTTTATGTTTATTCCGTCATATCTGATTTTACCGTCTTCTATATCGTAGAATCTGTTTATGAGGTTTGTAATTGTAGTTTTACCTGCACCGGTTGAACCTACAAATGCAACTTTCTGTCCCGGTTTAGCGTAGATGCTGATATCGTGCAGAATCATTTTATCTGGTGTATACGCAAAGTCTACGTCAAAGAGCTGAATGTCACCTTTAAGCTCTGTATATGTTATTGTGTTGTCAGCAGAGTGAGGATGTTTCCATGCCCATATACCTGTGTGCTTATCTGCTTCGCAGAGTTTGCCATTCTTATACTGAGCGTTTACAAGTGTAACATATCCGTTGTCCTCTTCAGGTTTTTCGTCTATAAACTGGAAGATACGTGAAGCACCTGCAAGAGCCATTGCAATAGCGTTGAGCTGGTTTGCCATCTGGCCTATCGGCTGTGAGAAGTTTCTGGAGAGCTGAAGGAAGGCTACAATTCCTCCGAGTGTAAGAGGGCTGAGTCCACTTACAGAAAGCATACCGCCGATAAGTGCAATAAGCACGTACTGAAGATGTCCCATATTTCCCATCAAAGGCATGAGGATATTTGCGTATTTGTTTGCAAGATATGCGTCGTTGCAGAGCTCGTCATTGATTTTGTCAAAATCTTTTTCAGAGGCTTCCTCGTGGCAGAAAACCTTTATTACTTTTTGACCGTTAATCATCTCTTCAATAAAGCCGTTTACCTGTCCGAGGGATTTCTGCTGTTCCATAAAATATTTACGGCTTCTTGAAGCTACAAATTTAGCTACATAGAGCATTAG
>CALXEM010000092.1 GCA_944387335.1 uncultured Clostridia bacterium
ATCTTGAAAACAATCAGATAATTGTTGTAACAAAGGACTCCGATATTAAGAGCAAAGCTGACTTGGAGGGAAAAAAAGTGGCAATGCAGAAAGATTCAACTGCTGAAACTGCATTCAATGAAGACCCGATAGCTCAAAAAGTAGGCGAAGCAATCACATTTTCAGATAATGTATCTGCTTTGAACGACCTTAAAATCGGACGTACCGACGCAGTTATTGTAGATGAGGTAGTTGCAAACTACTATGCTACAAAAGACGATTCCTTTGTAGTTATAAACGATTCATTCGTATCGGAAAACTATGTAATAGGCTTTAAAAAAGGAAATGAAGAGCTCAAAGATAAAGTAATGGGCGCTTTTGATAAGCTTGCTGAAGACGGCACACTTTCCGAAATATCAGAAAAATGGTTTGGCAAGGACATCGTTATAAAATAAAAAAACTTCAAAAACCGGATATACCAGCAAAATGGTGATAGCCGGTTTTTGCAATTAAACGGAGAAAATAAAAATGCAGTATATTTTTAATATTTTTATGACACTTTTAGAGGGCGCAAAAACAGCTTCGATATTATTTATAGTTGTAATATTGCTCTCACTCCCACTTGGATTTCTGTTCACCTTAATGGCACGCAGCTCAATAGCTCCGATTCGCTGGTTTGCAAACGCTTACATATACATTCTCAGAGGCACACCGCTTCTGCTCCAGCTTATATTTATATTTTTCGGAGTACCATATCTGCCTGTTATAGGTAAATATCTTGTATTTGAACGCTTTACCGCTGCTTTAATAGGCTTTGTGCTAAACTACGCCGCATATTTTGCGGAAATATTCAGAGGCGGTCTTTTAGCTGTCGATAAAGGCCAGTATGAGGCGGCAAAAGTGCTCGGCATGAGCCGTTTTAAAACCACTGTATTCGTTATCCTGCCGCAGATGATAAGGGTTGCTCTCCCGAGCGTCACAAACGAAGCTGTGTCCCTTGTAAAGGATACGTCCTTACTCTACGCCGTGGCTGTTCCTGAAATAATCCACTATGCGACAGGTATAGTAAACAGGGACTTTAACGTAACGGCTTTTGCTGTTGCAGCCGCCATATATCTCGTTATGAACACACTTTTATCATTCCTGTTTAAAAAGCTTGAAAAGAAACTGGAATACTGATATTTGAAAGGAATTTGCAAAATGGCTCTTATAGAAATTAACGGTTTAAAAAAATCCTTTGGAAATCTTGAAGTATTAAAGAATGTGAGCTTTCAGGTTGAAAAAGGCGATGTTGTGGCTGTATTGGGCGCATCGGGCTCAGGAAAGAGTACGCTTTTGAGAAGCCTTATAAATCTTGAACAGATAGACGGCGGAAGTGTATGTATCGACTCAGAATACCTTATCAAAGACGGCAAATATGCGCCGTCTGCAAAAATACGTAAAATAACCTCCGAAATGGGAATGGTTTTTCAGAATTTTAACCTCTTCCCTCACCTCACTGTCAGACAAAACCTCGAAATGCCCGCTAAATTTGCGAAAATCCTTAGCGACAGTGAATTAACTCAAAAA
The DNA here is from genome assembly GCA_944387335.1 of uncultured Clostridia bacterium. Taxonomy (GTDB): domain Bacteria; phylum Bacillota; class Clostridia; order Oscillospirales; family Ruminococcaceae; genus CALXEM01. The sequence continues at coordinate 1,549 of CALXEM010000092.1, forward strand.
GCAGACGCATTGCTCAAAAAAGTCGGACTTTCAGACAAAGCCGATGTAAAGCCGTCAAAGCTTTCAGGCGGTCAGCAGCAGCGAGTTGCAATAGCACGTGCGCTGATGCTCAACCCCACAATAATGCTGTTTGACGAGCCTACCTCCGCGCTTGACCCTCAGCTTACAGGAGAAGTTTTAAGCACTATGCGTCAGCTTGCAGAGGAGCACATGACAATGATTGTTGTAACACATGAAATGGGCTTTGCACGAGATGTTGCAAACAAGATAATATTTATGTCCGACGGGGAGATAGTAGAAACAGCACCTCCGCACGAGTTCTTTGCAAATCCAAAATACAAAAAAGCCAGAGAATTTCTCTCAATGGCGCTGGACTGATAAAGCATGGTTTTATAATAAAAAAGCGACGATACACTATGTATCGTCGCTTTTTTATTATAATTACTTCTCTGTATCGGATTCGAGATTATTTATACGGTAGCAAAGCGTCATAAGACTGTCACCCAAATGTACGTTTTCTACAATTATTCCTTTATAGTCTAAAGCCAAATCATAGTGAGAAAAATTCCAAAACGCTTTTATGCCCAAAGAAACGAGCTTTTCGGAAATTTCCTTTGCAGCTTCTTTAGGGATACACAGTATAGCCGCCTTAGGCTTGTACTTATTGCAGTAAACATCAAGGTGTTTTGTATCCATTACAGTTATTCCCCTGACATTTTGTCCGATAACCTTATCACTGGAATCAAATATCGCGCTCAGGTTAAAACCTTTGTTCTCAAAACCCATATGAGTGGCTATTGCACGTCCGAGATTACCTGCTCCGACCAGTATTGCCTCAGTATTTTTTTCCAGTCCGAGTATCTTTGCAATTTCACCGCGCAGCGCAGGTACATTGTAACCGTATCCCTGCTGACCGAAACCGCCGAAGCAGTTAAGGTCCTGGCGAATCTGAGAAGCTGTCAATCCCATTTTTTCAGATAATTCTCTGGAGGATATTCTTGTAACACCGCTGCTCAATAAATCCTCCAAAAATCTGTAATATCTGGGAAGCCTTCTGACAACAGATAAAGAAACTCCCTCATACTTTGCCATACGTCATCAATCTCTCTTTCTAATCATTAAAGTATTTTCACACGGCTTGTGGTTTTATTTTGAAATCAAAAAAATAAATTAAACTTTTTGGTTTCATTGCAGCGAACCTATAGGTATACAAAAGTTTTGTCAATTATAAAAATACAGAAAACATCTCATTCTTCATGGTTAGTCTTTATGTTATCTGTAAACTATACCCCATGGATTATTTTTCGTTGTGTCAATCTCCATATCGTCATTCCAAGAACAGTAAGCTTCTGTATATTTATCTCCAAGAAATACAGGCAAATATTCTTTAAAATTAGGAGCAAGTGTCATACTGTTCAGTTCATCAATATTTGTCCAAAACACTTCTCCCTCATCTGTTGAATCAATAAGTGTGCCGGAATAATCTTTGGTTTTATAGAAATATGTAAAATATTTATCTTCTGTTTTATTATTAAACCAGTACATAAAGCCGCATGCAGTCAGATTTTTAATATCCAGTCCTGTTTCCTCTTTTATTTCACGGATAGCACTGTCGTAAATCGTTTCTCCTGGTTCAGCATGTCCACCCGGAAAAGATATACCACACCAGCTTTTAACACGTCTTTGAACAACAACTTTCCCTGTTATTGCATCCTGGATCATAACCATATTTGTTATTTCAAGCTTCGGCATTGCAATTCTCCTCAACTTATGAGAAACAAATTCATTATACTGACAGTTTTGACATCACATAATCGCCGAACTCGTCGCATGTACAGCCTGTGTCACGTCCTGTAACAGTATATTTCTTTTCCTCGTACATGCATATATCGAGAGCACGCTCAAGTTTTTTAGCTTTTTCAGTAAAGCCTATGTGCTCCAGCAAAAGAACAGAAGCTCTAAGCATAGAACATGGGTCGGCAAATTTATCTCTGCCCTCTTCAACCATTCTCGGCGCAGAGCCGTGAATAGCCTCAAACATAGCGTACTGCTTACCTATATTAGCGCTTCCGGCAGTACCAACACCACCCTGGAACTCGGCCGCTTCATCAGTGATTATATCTCCGTACAGATTAGGCAGGATAAACACCTTAAAATCACGGCGTCTCTTTTCATCTATAAGCTTAGCTGTGAGTATATCTATGTACCAGTCGTCCGTTGTTATCTGAGGATATTTTTCACCGATTTCACGGCACAGCTTTAAAAACTTACCGTCAGTTGCCTTGACTACATTTGCCTTTGTTATGATAGACACTCTGTTCTTGTTGTTTTTAGCCGCATAGTCATATGCAAGCTCGGCAATTCTCTGTGTTCCCTGAGTTGTGGTAACTGTAAAATCAAACGCCAAATCATCGTCAATATTTATTCCGTCAGAGCCGAGAGTATATGAGCCCTCTGTATTCTCGCGGAAAAATACCCAGTCAATTCCCTGTTCCGGAACTTTTACAGGTCTTACATTGGCAAACAAGTCAAGCTCTTTTCGCATAGCTACATTGGCGCTTTCTATATTCGGCCATTTATCTCCTGCTCTCGGAGTAGTTGTAGGACCTTTGAGAATGACATGACATTTTTTGAGCTCTGCGAGCACATCGTCAGGAATAGCCTTATTGCACGCAACTCTGTTCTCTATTGTCAAACCGTCTATATTTCTAAATTCAACCTTACCGCTTTTAACTTCGTCGCTCAACAGGTATTCAAGTACACGGCGTGCCTGAGCTGTTATAACCGGTCCGATTCCGTCTCCGCCGCAGCATCCTATAATAATAGTATCGAGTTTGGAGTAGTCTGTAAAATCCTTCTG
>CALXEM010000093.1 GCA_944387335.1 uncultured Clostridia bacterium
CATTCACTGCACAGACCGTATGAAAGAATAATAACAGTTCAGCCGGCTGAGCTGCCGCCAGTTTGTAACGTTCCATCCGTTGAACTGTTACAAACGGCTAAAGAATTCAGTCTGGAGGAATTGAAAATGGAGACAATGAAAAAACAGACTGCGACGCAGTCACAGAAGCTGATGATTTTTGTCCTGACGATGGCGCTCTATGGAATGGCAACGCTGTTCACAGAACTGATTCCGAAGTTTCAGATCGGCATCGTGGAGTTTTCTGTGGAATATTTTCTTTTTATCCCGCTGGTACTGGGGATGCTGTTTGATCCGCTTTCCGCGGCCCTGGGCGCTGCAACCGGAGAGCTGGTGTTCAGTGAGATTATGCTCGGACAGTTCGGCGGACTCGGAGAGCTTGAAAAGTTTGTAACTGTTACAATAGGCGTATATATCGCAGGTCGACTTGTAAGCAATCCTTCTAATCGTAAAATGGTCGGTATTGCTGCTTTCAGCGGTGTTGTTATTCAGCAGTTCTTGGGCACTGTTGTAGATATTCTAAAAGTACAGTTTGCCATTGAGGACTTTGAAGCCGTAGCAGGACTTCCGGAAAGCGTATTTTTCACAGAAGGTTTTGCGTTCTTAAATGATGTGCTCTTCTCCGGTATTCTCTTCTGCTTGCTGCCTACACTGTTCCTTGTGCCAAAGCTTTACGGAAAAATTGAGCCGCTTATCGGTATGCAGCCGAGAACAGAAAAGACATACCTTGGAAATGTCGGCCTGAAAGTTGTACTCGGTTCTCTTGTAGCGTTTGGCTGCGCTGTTGCCGCTGAGTTTATGGCTGAAAACGGTTTAGCTTTGATTGAATGGGAAGCTGACTGGGCAGGCAGCTCTAATGCACTGGCTGTTGGTATGGTTGTTGCAGCTGTGATTGCAGTGGGAATTGTTTTAGTGATAAGAATGCGTTCTTCTAAGAATAACGAGAGGGCTTAATGATATGAATGTGATAGAAATAGAGCGTTTGACCTATTCCTATCCAGGTGCTGATTACCCTACACTGAAAAATATTACTGTTCAGATTGAAAAAGGGGACTTTCTTGCAATCGTAGGCAACAACGGTTGCGGAAAGTCCACTTTTTGCAAGACGCTGAACGGGTTAATTCCTCAATTTATCAGCGGAGATTTTTCGGGAAGCGTTAAAGCATGCGGATTGGATACAAAAGAAAATGATGTTGGCGTTTTGGCTCAGAAAGTAGGATATGTTTATCAGGATTTTGAAAATCAGATAGTAAGACCTACTGTTTTGGACGATGCCTCCTATGCGTGTCTTAATTATGCTATGGCTGATTATAAAGAGCGCGGTATGCAGGCTTTGAAAAAGTGCGGGCTTACAGGTAAAGAAAATGACTACATATGGCAGCTGTCAGGCGGACAGACTCATCTTTTAGCTTTAGCCGGAGCGGTTTCTCTTGAGCCTGAGGTTTTAATTCTTGATGAGCCTATTGCTCAGCTTGACCCTATGCATGCTGACCGTATTTACGGTGTATTAAAGGAATTAAACGAGAAATACGGCAAAACAATCATTGTAATTGAGCACCATACAGAATATATTGCTGATTTTTGCAAGCACGTAATGCTGATGAAGGACGGTGAAATTCAGTGGACTTTGCCGACAGACGAGGCTTTAAGACGTGTTGACGAATTGCAGGAGTGCAATATATTTCCGCCTCAAGTTACTATTGCAGCTCACAGAATGCAGAAAAACGGTATGATGAGCTCTGATATAAAGCTTCCGACTACCATTGAAGACGGAAAAAAGGTGTTTTTTAAAAAGTCTGATGCTGAAAATATTGCTGCAAAACCTTTAAATACAGATGGACAGACAGTTGCAAAATTTGAACATGTATCTGTTTCATACAGAAGTGTAAAGGGAGAGCCTCACACTGTTTTTGATGATTTGAATTTGGATATACGAAAAGGTGACAAAATCGCGCTTATTGGCTCTAACGGAGCGGGTAAGTCCACTTTGATGAAAATGCTTGTAGGGCTTTTGAAGCCGACTTCGGGCGATATTTATATGAACTCTAAAAATGTGCGTACTTTTAAACCTGAGGAGATGGCTAAATATATTTCAATGGTATATCAAAATCCTGAGGATATGTTTATAAAGGACAGCATAGGCGCTGATATTTCATATTCTATGCAGGTTAGAAATATTGAGGAAAGCGAAAAGCGCACACAGGAATTACTTGAGCGTTTCAGACTTACAGAGCTCAAAGACAGAGACGGCAGGCTTTTGTCCGGAGGCCAGATGAGAAGGGCGAGTTTGGCTATCGGAATAGCTTTGAATCCGGGAATACTGCTTTTAGATGAGCCGACTGCAAATTTGGATATTGCAACAAGAAAAGAAATTATGCGGACACTTGATGATTTGAAATCCGTTACTGAAACAGTTATCATAGCCACACACGATATGCAGCTTGTGTGCGAGTGGGCGGATAGAATTATTGTACTTTGTGAGGGACAGGTTGTATATGACGGAAACCGTGACGACGTTTTTTCAAATCAGGCAATTATAGATAAAGTAGGCATAAGACCTCCGGAAATCTTTTCTATGGGCAGAGCTATATCGCCTGAAATGCTGTGTTACACGATTGATGATTTTCTCAGGTGCTTTGATGGAGAGGGGTTGACAAAATGCGTATAGCTGATAAAATGTCAGAAAGTATATTGGATAAGATTTCTATTGATTTTCTGCGCAATCAGGTGCTTAAAAATGCTTACGGAAACGACGACACCGTAATTGCCGCTATGGACCCGCGTATGCTTTTGGTATGGTATTTGTTTTTTGGTATTACGCCGTGGTTTGTAAATAATATTGCTTTTTTAATAGGTTGTTTTATCTTAGTTGCCATCACTACTAAATTAGCGCGTGTTGCAGGGTTAGTTCTTTTATTGTTTGTGCTCGGAGTATTTTCTCAAACGGGATATTTGCTTTTGGTGACTCTTATTTTTGGAGGAGATGCTTCGGCAATAATGCCTTTATTAGTTTTAACTCTTAAAGTTGCCACTGTATCCTTGGCATCTGTCACAATATTTTCAGGATTGGACCCGGATAAGCTTGCAAACGGCTTGATGTGGTACGGCTGTCCTGAAAGATTGTCCTTTTCTATTTCATATGCTTACAGAATGCTTCCTCTGCTTATGGAGGAATTTCAGAATGTGCTTTTGTCATATCGCTTGAGAGGTAATCCTCCGCAGCATGATAAATTTATCGGAAAAATAAAGTATTTGGCATACCAGATAAAAATTATTATACATGCCTTTTATCCGCTCATGCTTAACACAGCAAAGCGTTCGCGTACAACAGTAGAGGTTTTAGAGATAAAGGGATATCGATATGCGGCAGTAAACAAGGCTGTAAAGAAGATTAAGATGTCTTGCATGAAGATTTCAAATAACGATTTGTTGTTTGCATCGCTGTCTTTTCTTTGGGTATCTGTTACTGTTTTAATTTCTACTATAATATAATTGTTTATCGGGAGTTAATAGATAATGTACGTAGATTTTCATACACATGGAAAACTGGCTAAATATTTGCCTTTTTCCACTGAATATACTGATTGGCTTTTAAATGAAGCTAAAATATCCGGATTAGACGCCATTTGTCTTACAGAACATTTTAACACCCAGCAGTTTGATGAGCTTTACAGCTATATTGCTTCTAAAGGTGACAGGCAGGGAGACGCCTTTATATTCAACGGTTTAAAGGTGTTTCCGGGAATGGAAACCGATATTGCTGAAGGTGGACATGTGCTGAGCATAGGTCCTATGGGGGCTATAAGAGAACTTAATTCAAGATTGGAGCCGTTTAAGAAAAGGGGAGAATTTCTTGAATTTTCACAGCTTGCAGAGATGTTTAAAGAGTATCCTGTTTTAATCGGTGCGGGTCATCCTTTCCGAGAGGGAGGACACATACCTGAGCTTTCTGATGAACTGCTGTCATATTTTGATTTTATAGATTTAAACGGAAAAGATATTGCTGAAGACTGTGAGAAAACAAAGACGCTCACATATAGTTTTTCCAATAAATTGTCAAAGCCCGTTGTGTGCGGAAGCGATACCCATCAGGCTGTACAATACGGGTGTATAAAAACTGATTTTGAGAATGATTTTTCTACTTTTAACGAACTCAAAAACGAAATAAATTCAGGGAGATATAAAATATATATAAACCCGGACGCGTCTTTTAAAGTTAAAACAGCGGCTCTTTTAAAGCGTGCCTTAAAAGAAGTGGACGCACTGGGAGGCAACTATGTTTCAATACTTTTAAACTCGGATTCAGAATCTGAGGCTGTACTGGCTGCAAAGAGAGGTAGATAAACGCAGTGGATATTTTCGATAGTGACATACTTTTTGAAAAAGCAGTTTGCATTGTGAAAAATGCGGGATGTATATTGCTGGAGCAGACTTTGGCATCACGTATTTCTCAGAAGGGTAAAACGGACTTTGTTACGGCTGTCGATGTGAAGGTTCAGGATGAGATAAAAAAAGAGCTGTATAAATTGAACAGTCAAATACAGTTTATGGGAGAAGAACAGGACAATACAGATATTGATACAAAACGACCTGTTTGGATTTTAGATCCTGTTGACGGAACGACTAATTTAATTCACGGATTTTGCAACAGCGCTGTTTCACTGGCTTTAGCGGATGATAACAGAGTAATTTTCGGGATAGTGTACAATCCGTTTTCAAATGAAATTTTTACAGCCAAGTCAGGTGAAGGAGCTCTTTGTAACGACCGTTCTATTCATGTAAGTTATGCTGAATCTCTTTCGGAAAGCTTATGCTCTGTCGGAAGTAATCCGTCAAAAAGGCAGTGCGCTGATGAAGCTTTTGAACGCATGAGAAGGTTGTACGATCGTTGTCACGATATACGACGTATCGGAGCGGCATCTATTGAGCTGTGCTATGTTGCGTGCGGCAGACTTGATGCATATTTAGAGCACGAGTTAAAACCGTGGGATTTTGCAGCCGGAAAACTAATTGTCGAAGAAGCGGGAGGGATTGTGACCGATTTTAACGGAAACGATCCCTTGCTTAACGAAAACAGCAGTGATATTGCGGCTTCGAGCGGATTAATTCACAGTGAACTTTTATCAGTAATATAGAGGAGTATAAAATGTGTTTTTCATTCCCCAAAATGCCGGATAAATTAACCTCAACAGAACAGACGATTTTGGATTATATTGCAAAGCACAGAGATGGTTTTCTGTGTATGTCTATTGGACAACTTTCTTCTGAGTTGGATATTTCAGAGGCGACAGTGTCGCGTTTTGCCCGTCATGTCGGATGTTCTGACTTTAAACAGTTAAAGCGAATTGTTGCGGAGCAAACCGTAGAAAAAGGACCTGCTCAGAAAATTTCCAACACGTTGAGAACAGGTAACGGAAACATATTGCAGTATTGGGAGGAACAACAGCACTATAATCTGAATAAAACTTTTGAATTACTTGATAAAGACGAGTTTGACAAGGCTGTACAAGCTTTAAAAAAGGCAAATAGAGTATTTATTTTTGCAAAAAATGCCTCACGTTCACCGGCACAGCTTTTGGAGTTCAGGCTTCGCAGAATCGGTGTAGATGTACGCAGAATATCAGGCTCTGGAACAGAGCTTTTAGAGGAACTGCCATCTGTAAATGCAGATGATGTAGTCGTGATATTTGGTTTTTCAAAAATATCATTTGAAGCGAATGTAATATTTGACTGTCAAAAAAGTATAGGATATACAACGGTTCTTTTTACAGGTAAGCTTTATCAGCCTGATGAGCAAAAAGCTGATATAAACTTATTTGTATACAGGGGTGAGGAAAATGAATATCACTCTATGAGTGCACCGGTGGCTATTGTAGATTTATTAGTGCTTGCTCTTTCGGCTCAGCTGGGATCCGGTGCCGTTGAGAATTTGGAGAAAGTCAGAAAACTCAAATCAAAATATTCAAATAAGTTTTGATTTGTTTTAAAAGTAAAGAATAAAGCTCTATATTGTTGAAAATTCACAATATAGAGCTTGTATTTTTACATATATTTGCTTGTAAAGCCTGTACTTTACATTGATTTTTATCGAATAAAGTGATAAAATGGTTATCGAAAAGCTGCATATACAGCAGGGTATTATATTGTCTTTTTTGAAATTGTATTGTTGCTTAATCTGCAAAACAATCAAAAAATTTTAAGCATTTTCTGAAAACACAGCTGCTATAGCTAAGATACTGTATCAGTTTTATCAGAATTTTCAGTATCTTTATCCGGTATAAATTCCGCTATTTCAGATAAATCGCATTCCAGAATGCTGCACAGGGAGTTCAGTGTGTTTGTAGACACTGATTCATCGTTCATAAGCCTTTTTATTGTTTTGCTGTCTAGATTGTTGTAACCGCACTTGTTTCTTAAATAATATGATGTAATACCTTTTTCTTTTAGCTTTTTTCTTAATCGCTCGAATGAAATCATAAAAATACCCCTTTACACGTGATTTATTATCACATATAATAAGACTGTATTTATATGAGGAAAAATCCTCATATGCGGTTTTGCGGCTAGTTTAATATATAAGGGGATTAAATGTCGCATGATACTGCCTATAATATAATTTGAAATTTAATTTTTATTTATTCATGAAGGCTAAAAGATAAATTAAAGTTGGATAATGAATGTTTATCCTGAACTGTATAAGGGGACATGTTTCTATGAAAAAGGAAAAATCACAGAATACTTCTTCGAATAAAAAAACACAAAAGAAAAAATCGCCCAACAAAAAGTTTTTTATAATAACAGCGTGCATCTGTTTTATAGTCTTTTTGGGCTCTTTTTTTGCGTTTAGATATGTTTTGGGCGGACTTTCGATACGCCAGATAGACGATAGTGCTGAAAATTTGGGATTGGATGCAGACACGGCGCAAAAATCAAAGGAGAGCAATATAACCAATATTGCTTTGTTCGGAATTGATACAAGAGACCCTGACGGAACATCAGGACGTTCGGATTCTATAATCATTTTGTCTGTTGACCAGAAAAACAATGTTGTTAAAATGACGTCTATTCTCAGAGACAGTAAGGTTCCGATTGACGGTCATGGTGAGGAAAAAATTACACATGCATATATGTATGGAGGACCTGAGCTTGCAATAAAGACGATAAATGAGAATTTCCATCTTGATATAAAGGATTATGTGACTGTAAACTTTTCTCAGTTGGCAGATGTGATCGACGTTCTTGGAGGTATTGATATTGAGATTACTGAAGAAGAACGCCAACAGATAAATATTAGTGCAAATGCAGAGGGATTGAGTGCTCCTGAAGTTACTGAATCGGGCATGGTTCATTTAAACGGAGCTCAGGCGACGGCATATGCTCGTATCAGACATATTGACAGTGATATAGTACGAGCTGATCGTCAAAAAAAGGTTTTGGAGTGTATGCTCAGTAAGGTACAGTCTATGAGTGTATTCGAATATCCGTCACTTTTGAGCACTATTTTGCCTATGGTTGAGACATCCTTGGGATATACCGAGATTTTTGCATTTTCACCTATGCTTTTAGGCGATATAACAATTGAGGAGACATCTGTTCCAAATTCAGAGGATAATGCAGTAGGTGGAGGAAATCCTTGGGTTTGGGAATATGATTTGGAGAAGGCTTCAGAGCGTATGCATGAATTTATTTACGGATAACGGTATTTCAAATGAATTTATGTAAAAAATAGTATAAAATATTTGGAGCGAGGGGTATCGAGTGAAGAATTTAAGACAGAGAAAAGTTATGCTGATGGCGATAGACTGCGCAGCTCTCATACTTGCGTGCTTATTTGCTCACTTTTTAATAGTTTTTACTGCTGGAGTCAGATTCAGTAAGGAGACTATTTTGTGGAATATTGCATCGTTTGTAGTATGTAATAGCATTTCTTTGGTTGCGTGGGGTACGTATAAAAAAGTATGGAGATATGCGAATATTAAAGACCTGCTTTTATGCGGTATGAGCCTGGTGACAGGTACTATTGTTTCATTTGCTGTTTTGATGTTAACTGCACATATGCAAACAGTGCTATATTTGGTTCTGTCATTCTTTATCGCGCTGACTTTTGTGATAGGCGCAAGATTTATGTATCTGTACTTGCTGTCAGTTGTCAACTCACACATTTATGCAGCAAGAAAGCAGCGTGCCATGATAGTCGGTGGAGGACACGCCTGTCATATAATTCTCAGGGAAATGCTTCAGATTGAGAGCTGGGCATATGATCCCGTATGTATTGTTGACGATGACCGTGAGAAAATAGGCAGAAGCATATTGGGAATAAATATTTATGGACCTACGGAAAAAATTCCTCAGTTGTGCGAGACATATGGTATAGAGACGATAATATTTGCAATACCGTCATGTGACGATGAGGACAGAAAACGCATTCTAAATATCTGTTCTAAGACAAACTGTAAGGTTAAAATATTGCCATATCTGCATAAGATTCTTTTCCAAAAACAGCTTTTATCACAGACAAAGGATATACAGATAGAGGACCTTTTGGGACGTGATCCTGTTCAGTTTGATAATGTTCAGGTGGATAATTTTATTAAAGGCAAAGTTTGTATGGTGACAGGCGGTGGAGGTTCAATAGGTTCTGAACTCTGCCGACAAATTGTTCGCTATAATCCTAAAAGGCTTGTAATTATTGATATTTACGAAAATAATGCATATGAAATTCAACAGGAACTTATACGCAAATACGGAACTCAGCTTCCTCTTGAAGTTAGAATAGCTTCTGTTAGAGAGTTTGCTAAAATGAAGCGTTTGTTTGAGGAGTACAAACCGGATGTTGTATTCCACGCTGCTGCTCATAAACATGTTCCGTTTATGGAGGAAAATCCTGATGAGGCTGTAAAAAACAATATTTTCGGTACATTCAATGCTGCTTCATTGGCTAACCAGTATAAAGTTAAGAAGTTTGTGCTTGTTTCCACAGATAAAGCTGTTAATCCTACTAACGTTATGGGAGCTACAAAACGTTGCTGTGAGATGATTATGCAGTATATGTCTGAGATTACAACGTCTACTGAGTTTGTTGCAGTGCGATTCGGAAATGTTCTAGGATCAAACGGATCTGTAATTCCGCTTTTCAGAAAACAGATTGAAGAGGGTGGACCTATTACAGTTACACATCCTGATATTATAAGATACTTTATGACCATACCTGAAGCTGTTTCGCTTATACTTCAGGCTGGTTCTATGGCTAAGGGTGGAGAAATATTTGTCCTTGATATGGGCGAGCCTGTTAAAATAACTACACTGGCTGAAAACTTGATTCGTCTGTACGGTAAGGAGCCATATAAGGATATAGATATTAAATTTATTGGTCTACGCCCGGGTGAAAAGCTTTTTGAAGAGCTTTTGATGAGTGAAGAAGGACTTAAATCCACTTTAAATCAGAAAATATTTATTGGACAGCAGATACCAGTAGATAAAGTAGATTTTGTCAATAAGATTAAACAGTTACATCAAATTATTGAAAATGAGGAACAGGATAAACTTATTGATTGTTTGAAGAGTTTAGTTCCTACTTTTACACCTACAAATGAAACAAAAAAAATAAATAAAAAGTCAGATTTTGAAAAAGTAATGGTACACAACTAATTTGCTGTTAGTTTTAATATGTTTGAAAAGAATGAGGGGCTTATGTATAAAAGGTATATAAAAAGATGGATAGACTTTGTTATGTCGTTAATAGGTTTAATTATATTGAGTCCTATTTTTTTGATTTTGTGTTTATGGATTAAACTTGACAGCAAAGGTCCGATATTTTTTAAACAAAAAAGAATTGGTATTCACAAAACAAATTTTAATATTTTAAAATTTAGGACTATGTATATTGACACTCCTAAAGATATGCCTACACACATGTTAAAAAATCCTGAAATGTATATAACAAGAGCAGGTAAATTTTTAAGAAAGACATCGTTAGATGAACTGCCTCAGATAATAAATATTCTCAAAGGTGAAATGTCCATTATCGGTCCAAGACCTGCACTGTGGAATCAGGATGATTTAATAGCCGAAAGAGACAAATATGGTGCTAATGATGTAAAGCCCGGTTTGACCGGATGGGCACAGATAAACGGAAGAGATGAGCTAGAAATAGACGTGAAAGCCAAACTGGATGGCGAATATGTAAAAAAACAGTCATTTATGTTTGACGTAAAGTGTTTTTTTGGAACTATTATATCTGTAATAAAATCCGATGGAGTCGTTGAAGGCGGTACCGGTGAAATGAAAAAGGAAGGTAAATCTCTATGAAAAAGATTTTGATTACCGGTAAGGATAGCTATATAGGTTCAAACGTTAAAGCTTATCTGGAACAATATTCTGATAAATATTATATTGAAGAGCTAGATGTTCGAGATGATAGTTGGAAGCAGTTTGATTTTTCAAAATTTGACGTTGTCTATCATGTTGCTGGATTGGCTCATTCAACGCCTAAAGAAGAGCATAGAGCTTTATATTATCGTGTGAATACAGATTTGACATATGATATTGCCAAAAAGGCTAAAGAATGCGGTGTTGGGCAATTTATTTTTATGAGCTCAATTATAGTTTATGGAAGCGGCGAAATAGGTCGTGACAGAATTATAACATCTGAAACTGAATTGACTCCAGACAATTTTTACGGTGACAGTAAAAAACAGGCAGAAATTAAACTCAACAGCTTAGATAGTGAGAGCTTTAAAGTTGTAATTTTAAGACCTCCGATGATTTATGGATATAAATCAAAAGGCAACTACCCGTTATTAGCTAAATTTGCTAAAAAGACTCCGATATTTCCTTCATATAATAATAAAAGAAGTATGCTCTATGTCGGTAATTTAGCTGAATTTATAAAACTTATGATTGATAATGATGAGCGAGGATTATTTTTTCCTCAAAACAGCGAATATGCTTCAAGTATGCAGTTGATAAAAGAAATAGCAGAATTATATAATCATAAGATAATCTTTACGAAAATCTTTAATCCGTTCATTAAATTATTTAACAAACAGGTTTATGTAAATAAAGTGTTCGGTAACTTAATAATAGATATGAAGCTTTCAGAGTATAAACAAGATTATTGTATATATTCTTTAAAGGATTCTATTAAAATGACGGAGATGAAGTGATGAAAAAAGCATTGATATATGCGTCAGTTGCATCGATGATAGAACAGTTTAATATGGAAAATATTAAACTGCTCATTGATATGGGGTATAAGGTAGATGTAGCATGTAATTTTGAATTTGGAAGTACAATTACATCTGAGAAGATAGAAATTTTAAAAGAAAATTTAAAAAATCTGAATGTTGATTTTTATCATATACCTATTTCCAGAAAGATATCTGATATACCGCTGTTTATAAAATCTTACAGACTTACGAAAAAATTATTGAATAAAAATAAATATGATCTGATTCATTGCCATTCACCTATAGGTGGTATTATAGTTCGTTTGACAAATAGATTAAGTAAAAACTACAAAAAAACAAAAATGATATATACTGCTCACGGATTTCATTTCTTTAAAGGTGCATCGTTATTAAACTGGCTTGTGTACTATCCAATAGAGCAGTTTTTTGCGCGTTTTACAGATATTCTTATTACTATAAATAAAGAAGATTATAACACCGCTCAAAAGTTTAAATTAAAGAAAAACGGTAGGATTGAATATATTCCCGGTGTTGGAATAGACACAGAGAAAATTGAACATATAGAAGGCAAAAAACAGGAACTGTGCAAAGAATTGAACATTTCAAACGACTGTTTTTTGATTTTATCAGTTGGAGAACTCAATGAAAATAAAAACCACAGAGCAGTTATAGAAGCTCTGGGCAAATTGCCTGAAAAAGTACATTATGTTATATGCGGCAAAGGACATTTGGATAATGAACTTATTGAACTATCAAAAAAATTGAATTGTTCTGAAAGACTGCATTTGTTAGGATATAGAAGTGACGTTATATCAATTATGAAATCATGTGACCTGTTTGCTTTCCCCTCAAAGCGAGAAGGATTGCCGGTGTCTTTAATGGAAGCTATGGCTTGTGGATTACCTTGTGCTGTATCGGGAATTAGAGGTAACATGGATTTGATAAAAAATGAAAAAGCTGTTTTTTTGCTTGATTCATTTGCAAAAGAGTTAGTGGATTTTTATACCGATGTTGTTGAAAATGAAACAAACTATGGTGCAATAAATAAACAGGAATCAAAAAAATATGATAAAATAAATATTTGCAAAATTTTTAGAGAGAAAATATATAATATGAATTTGAATGAAAATAAAAAAGCGGTATTTATATTAGGCGGACTTGGAAAAGGCGGAGCTGAAAGAGTTGTAGCCAATCTAAGTAATTATTTGGTTGATAACGGATATGAGATAGATATTATAACGCTTTTGTCTAAGGAAAGAAGATACAACTTAGATGAAAGAGTACATGTTATCGACTTTTCAAGTGAAAAGCGAGCAGATTTTAAAATGTTCTTTAAATGGATTCCTAAATTGAGAGAATATTTTAAAAGAAATAGAGATAGGACAATAATTTCTTTTTTTGTTAAAGTGAATTTTGTTGTTATCTTTTCTCTTATAGGATTAAAAAACAAACTTATAGTTTCTGAAAGATCAGATCCGTTTGCTGATGGAAGAAGCTCTATGTTTAA
The DNA here is from genome assembly GCA_944387335.1 of uncultured Clostridia bacterium. Taxonomy (GTDB): domain Bacteria; phylum Bacillota; class Clostridia; order Oscillospirales; family Ruminococcaceae; genus CALXEM01. The sequence continues at coordinate 12,715 of CALXEM010000093.1, forward strand.
CAAGATTTCTTTGCGTTTATATAGAAGAGCTGATTATATAGTATTTCAGACTAAAAAGCTTGCTGAAAAATTCAATGTTCCAGATGAAAAGAAAATTGTTATCGGAAATCCAATCAATTTTTATGATGAGTATGCGAATTTAAAAGAAAAAGAAAATTTAATAGTTTCTGTCGGAAGGCTTGATGAAGGTAAAAACCATAAGATGATAATTGAAGCTGTTGACAAACTAAAAAATGAACTGAAAAATTATAAGGTTATTATATATGGTGAAGGACCGTATAGGCCGGAATTAGAAAAAATGATAGAACAGAAACAATTAAAAGATACTGTATTATTGCCGGGAATTGTAAACGATGTACCGCAAAAAATATGCAAAGCAAAATTGTTCATTTTATCTTCTAATTTTGAAGGAATGTCAAATGCTCTGCAAGAAGCATTATCTTTAGGATTATGTTGTATTTCAACAGATTGTCTGGGATCAGATGAACTGATTGAGAATAATGTAAGCGGTATCATTATTAAGAGAAATGATGTCGACGCGTTAGTCAATAATATGTTATATTTAATAAATAATGATAATGTTAGAATTATTATGGGTGAGAATGCCTATAAAAAATCTAAAGAGTATTCGATAGATATAATTGCAGATAAATGGAAAAATATCATTTAACATGATATAAAAATAGAATTTTATTCAATAAAAGGGGTTTGAATATGAGAAACTTATACAACGATATTGTTGCTAAAAAGGAAAAAATTAGTCTTGTGGGTCTTGGATATGTCGGAATGCCAATTGCTGTTGCATTTTCAAAAAAAGCTGATGTAATCGGATTTGACATTAACGCTAAGAAAGTTGAGCTTTACAAAAAAGGAATTGATCCTACACGCGAAGTCGGAGATGAAGCTATCAAAAACTGCACAGTTGATTTCACTTCTGATGAGACAAAGCTTAAAGAGGCAAAATTCCATATTGTAGCTGTTCCAACACCTGTAAACGCTGACCATACACCGGATTTGACACCTGTTGAAGGTGCAAGCCGTGTTTTGGGAAGAAATTTAACAAAGGGGTCTGTTGTTGTCTATGAGTCAACGGTATATCCAGGTGTACCAGAAGATATATGTATTCCGATTTTGGAGAAAGAGTCCGGACTTAAGTGCGGTGTTGACTTTAAAATAGGCTATTCTCCTGAGAGAATTAACCCAGGTGATAAAGTGCACCGTTTGGAGACCATTGTAAAAATAGTTTCGGGTATGGATGAAGAGACTCTTGATACTGTTGCAAAGGTATACGAACTTGTTGTTGAAGCCGGTGTTCATCGTGCATCAAGCATTAAAGTTGCAGAGGCTGCAAAAGTTATAGAGAACAGCCAGAGAGATATAAACATTGCATTTATGAATGAGTTGTCAATTATCTTTAACAAAATGGGAATTGATACAAAATCGGTTCTTGAGGCTGCAGGTACAAAGTGGAACTTCCTTAAATTTGCTCCAGGACTTGTAGGCGGACACTGCATAGGTGTTGACCCATACTATCTGACATATAAAGCTGAGGAGATGGGATATCATTCTCAGATAATCCTTTCAGGTAGACGTATCAACGATGATATGGGTAAATATGTAGTAGAGAGTCTCGTTAAAAACCTTATAAAAGCTGATATTCCGGTTAAGAGCGCTAAAGTAGGTATCTTAGGCTTTACTTTTAAGGAAAACTGCCCTGATACAAGAAATACACGTGTTATTGACATTGTCAATGAACTCTCCGAATACGGCATTACTCCTGTTATTGCCGATCCTGCTGCTGATAAGGATGAGGCGTTTAGAGAGTACGGCATTTCTTTTGTTGATACAGATGAAATTAAAGATGTAGACGCTCTTATTATTGCTGTTGCTCATAATGAGTTTTTATCAATGTCAATGCAGGATTTGGACAAGCACTTTGCTAACCGTGAGAATGCTCATAAGGTAGTTGTTGATATTAAGGGCATTTTAAACCGCGATGAATATGAGAAAGATGGATACCAGTACTGGAGACTGTAATTTTAGTTTATAAATGCAGTTTAATAAATGATATGGGATAGGTGATTAAAGTGGGATACCGTGATTTAAAGTTTGATAAAGACAGTGTATTTTTAGTAACAGGAGGAGCCGGATTTATCGGCTCTAACCTGTGTGAAGCCATTCTTGAAATGGGATATAAGGTTAGATGTCTTGATAACTTATCAACAGGTAAACAGGCTAATGTTGATATGTTTTTAGATAACCCAAATTACACATTTATTCACGGAGATATCCGTGATTTAGATACTTGTCTTGAGGCATGTGACGACGTTGACTATGTTTTAAATCAGGCTGCTTGGGGAAGTGTTCCTAGAAGTATAGAAATGCCTCTTTTGTACGAGGAGATAAATATCAGGGGAACTCTAAACATGATGGAAGCTGCAAGACAGAAGAATGTTAAAAAATTTGTCTACGCTTCAAGTTCTTCTGTATATGGAGACCACCCTGTACTTCCAAAAACAGAGGGACAGGAGGGAAATCTCTTATCTCCATATGCTCTTACAAAGAGAGTAGATGAGGAGTATGCAAAACTATATACAAAACTGTATAATTTGGACACATATGGAATGAGATATTTTAATGTATTCGGCAGACGTCAGGATCCTGATGGTGCATATGCTGCTGTTATTCCTAAATTTATTAAGCAGCTTATGAATGATGAGGCTCCTACAATCAACGGTGATGGAAAACAGTCCAGAGACTTTACCTATGTTGAGAATGTAGTCGAGGCTAACTTGAAGGCTTGTCTTGCTCCGCATGAAGCAGCTGGAAACGCATTTAATATAGCATACGGCGGCAGAGAATATTTAATTGATATTTACTACGCACTTTGCCGTGCTTTGGGCAAAGATATTGAACCTGTATTTGGTCCTGACCGTGCAGGTGATATTAAACACTCAAATGCGGATATTACAAAAGCCAAGACTATGCTCGGATATGATCCCGACTACAATTTTGAAAAAGGTCTTGAACTGGCTATTGAGTGGTATAAGGAGAATATATAAAACAAATGCATAAAATATGCTTTATAATTGCTTCAATGAAAACAGGCGGAGCTGAAAGAACAGTTTCAATTATATCCAATTATCTTTCAGAGAATGACTTTGATGTTTCAATAGCTGTATATGATAAATCAGAGCCATTTTACAAAATCGGTAACAATATTAAATATATACCTTTAGATATTTTAGGAAATAATAAAAAAAATAGGTATAGTATGGCATTGGACCGAATCAAAATATTGAGATCACTATTCAAAAAAGAAAACTTTGATGTAGTTATTTGTATGAATAACAAAATTCTTTCAACATCACTTATTGCATCAGTTGGTTTGAAAGTAAAAGTAATAGGTTCAGAACGTTCTAATCCTTTTCAGACAAGTAAAAACCCACTGTCTGCCTGTGTAAAAAAAATAACTGCTTTTTTTACAGATGGATATATATTTCAGACCAAGGGTTCAAGTGAGTTTTACTTAAAAAAAACACGAAAAAACAGCGCTGTTATAGCTAATTCGGTTGAAAAAACAGAATTTTTACGCGATGAATCAATGATTGATAACGTTGTGTTTTCTGTTGGAAGATTAGTACCTTCTAAAAATCATGAGACCTTGATAAAAGCTTTTGAAATTGTAAAGAAAAGTAAACCTGATTTAAAGCTGTTTTTCTATGGTGATGGAATATTAAAAGACGATTATATTAAATTATGTAAAGATTTGAATATAATTGACAATGTTTGTTTTATGGGAAATAGCAAAAATATAAAGCAAGAAATAAAAAATCATAAGCTATTTGTTTTAACATCTATATATGAAGGAATGCCTAATGTTTTATTGGAAGCGATGTCAATGGGCATTCCTTCTATATCAAGCAGATGTAAATTTGGACCTGAAGAAATTATAGATAATAGAAGAAATGGACTTTTATTTGAGGTTGGTGATTATGAAAAACTTGCTAAATTGATGTTGGAGATACTGGATAACAAAGAACTATACAGAAAGATAAGCGAGAATTCTGTGAAAGTTAATGATACCTATTCAGTTGAATCCATAGGCGCAAAATGGAGCGAATATTTATCCGGTATTTTAAAAAAAGTTTAGTATAATTATTGAATAGTTTGATTATATAAAATAGTTATGGGAGAGGTATAATGAACATAGCTTTTTTTATTCCGTCTTTGAACATTGGAGGAGCAGAAAGAGTAACAGCATTATTAGCGAATTCATTTTCTGAAAATAAAATGAATTGTTCAATTATAAAATATTCATCAGAAGATTCTAAATTTGAATTAAATGAAAATATAGAAGTTTTTAATATTGACAAAGAAACAAAGTCAAAGATCTATGGATTTTTAAAAAGAATATTTGAAATTCGTAAATATTCTAAAAAAAATCAAATAGATTTCTTGATTTGTATGCTTCCATTAGAATTGATAATTGCTGTTATTGCAACGTTTGGTTTAAGTACCAAAGTTATAGGATCTGAAAGATCTAATCCAATGATAAAACGTTTAAATCCTGCTATAGAATTTTTTAAAAAGATTAGTATTTATTTATCGGACGGATATGTATTTCAAACAAATGGTGTGAAAAATTTATATTCACCATCTATACAAAATAAATCTGTTGTTATTCAAAATGCAGTTGAAACTAAAGATGTGTCGAAATGTGTTGATATAAATAAAATTGTATGTGTTGGACGATTAGAAGAGTCAAAAGGATATGACATAGCTATTAAAGCTTTTAAAAAATCCTTAGAAAAAAATCCGAATATATATATGGAAATATACGGAGATGGAAAACTACATGATAATTTAAACGATTTAATAAATGAATTGGGACTATCCGATAAAATCACTTTAAAAGGTAATGTACAAAATGTAGGCAATTTTATAAATAATGCTGCCATTTTTTTGTTTTGTTCAAGATATGAGGGTATGCCTAATGCTTTACTAGAAGCATTATCTTTAGGAATACCGGTTATTTCTACTGACTGTAAGTTTGGACCGAGTGAATTGATAGTTGATGGTTACAATGGCTTTTTATGCAAAGTGGATGATTATAATGAAATATCTAAAAAAATGAATATTTTATTATCTGATAGTACTGTTTCCAATAAATTTAGAAATAATGCAGTTCAAATATGCAAGACTAATTCACCGCAAGTTATTTCTCAAAAATGGTTGGACTATATGAATAAATTGCGATAAATAACTAAATGTCGTTTTATAATTTTTATAAAAATTAGGCGGGAAATTTTATGGTTGTAATCAATATTATTTTATATTTTTCAGTTCTATTTTATCTTTTAATTAAGAAAAGAAGAATTGATTTTTTATCTGTATATTTTTACTCTTCATTTGTTTATTATTTTACAATAATTATAAATATGCTGAGTAGCTTAGATGAAAATAGTAAGTATTATTTCATTCAAAGTGCAGCACTAACTAAATTTGTAGTGCTTCTGAATGGAATAACAGTTTTTGCTTTTATATTAGTTAAAGATTTTTATTTGACTGAAAAAAGCTTTGCATATAGCACTAAGATCAAAAATTCTAAATATGCTTCATCTAAATATGATTCAGCAGTAGCTTTTTTAACTGTACTTTTTTTTATTTTGACAGTAATTTCATTTATTAAAATGTGTCCTGTAATGATAAGTTCATCTTTTGATAAGCAACAAATAATGGATAAAACTACCTATTTGGAAGAGTGGATTGTAATAGCAGGGTACGTTTTTTCTGTTTATTACATAATTGATTTTAAAAAGCAAAATATTGTTTATGCTGTTTTATCTTTTGCTATTTTGGGATATAGTTTAATTTTGATGAAACGTTCTACTGTTGTTTTCATAGCTATACTTTTAATCTATAAAATTTTTAATTCACAAATGAAGGGGGATTCTATTTTAAATTATTTTAAAAAGCATAAATATATGCCGATATTTTTAGTTGTATTTGTTTTTTTCGTGTTTTTAGGAAAACAACTTATTAAAGGCATATTAGGTTTAAATTTTGAATATTTAGGATATACAATTAAAAATTGTTTTAGTATTATAGCCCGAAATTTTATATACGGTGAAGGAAATATAGTTTCACTTAATTTAAATACAGTCATTGAAAATCATATAAATGTTGGAGGTGAAACATATTTAAATGCATTATATTCATTAGTTCCTTTAGGAGAAAGTGTTTTTGGTTTACCAAAAACTTCAAATACAATGAATGATTTTATACAAGGTGTATATTTTAAGCATGTTACTTCTTTTGGAATGTCTGGAACATTTTTAGGAGAAGCAATAGCAAATGTAGGTTATATAGGTATGTTTATTGTACTATGCGTACTAATATATTCAATTTATATTCTTGAAAAAAAATCATTAAGTAAAAATAAACTTGTGTCTTTATTTTCGTTTTCAATTATCCCATTGCTGGCATTTTATATACATAGAAATTCTCTTGAATTTACGATTTCGTATATTAAAAATATAGCTTATATTATAATTTTGATACAAATAGTATATTTGCTTATAGAAAAATATAAAAAGGTAAAATTAAAGAAAAGGGGAGCCAAATGTCGAACAGTGTTTATAAAAACTCATTAATTTTGATATTTACTTCTATTATTGTAAAAGCATTTGGCTTTTTACGGGAAATTGTTTTATCAACACTATATGGTACAAACTATATAAGCGATGCGTTTATTCTTTCGTTTTCGCTTCCAGATATGTTTATTAACGCATTGGGAGCTGCTGTATTAACGTCTTTTATACCATTTTATGCAAAATTGGAAAATGAAAATGATGATAGCCATACTATTTTCTCAGGAAGAATTATAACTGCAGTTACAATTATTTCAGTTATTATATATATTGTCTTTTTATTTAATGTAAGGACTATTTTATCAATAATAGCACCTGGATTTGATGAAAAAACTTTGGACTTAGCTGTTAATTTTTCTAAAATAATGATGTTTAGTGTGTTGTTTGTACTGATTAACAGCATATCTAATGCTTTTTTAGAGTATAAAGGCAAATTTTTTCAGGCTAATATTGTTAAAATAATATTTAATATTTTTACTGTAACGGGTTTATATTTAAGTTCTATTGCAAATATAAATTATGCTGCATATGGTTATGTAATTGGTTATTTTTTAATGACAGCATACATGGTCTTTAACTCAAAAAAATCAGGATTTAAATTTACATTTAAGAATCCATTTGTAAAAGACGGATATATGATGAGCTTTTTACATATTATATTTCCGGTCTTTTTGTCACAGGGAACATTGTATTTTTCGTCAATGATAGACAAAATGATAGCTTCTAATTTTTCAAATGGTTCTATTTCAGCCTTGAATTATTCTATGATAATAATAAATTTTGGAAAAAGTATAATTTTATTACCTATTATGAGTGTGCTTTTTCCATATTTTGTAAATAACAAAATAAAAAATATTGATGTAAACAAGTCACTTACTGATGGGTTTAATTTATTAAATGTTATAATGATTCCTGTAGCAATGATATTGCTTTTCTATTCAAAACCTGTTGTATCAATACTCTTTGAAAGGGGTTCTTTTGATGAAAGCAGTGTGCAAATAACAAGTGAATGTTTAAGTGCATACAGCATAATTTTGATATCATCTGGAATGAGTGGTTTACTTCATAAGTGGTATTATTCAGAAAACAACACGCGTACACCATTAATACAATCTTTTTTATCTGTAAGCTTTAATATAATACTTACATTGATTTTATCAAAGTATTTTGCTCATATAGGTATTGCATTAGCCACTACTCTTGGTAGCATAATTGCTACAATTATTTACTTTTGGATTTTTAGTAGGAAACACGACAGAAAGATAATAATATCTATTCTGGTTAAAGGATTTAAGATACTAATTTTTAGTTTACTGGCTATATTTATTTCCAAGTTGGTGTGGAATTTTATAAAAATACCTATAGATATATTATTTATAAATAATATTATTAATTTGTCAATTGCACTGTTTGCAGGGGGAATTATCTATATTTTTTTAATAGTTTTATTTGATGCAAATTTAAAGAAAATAATAAAAAAAATAATTAAAGAAAAATTTGTTAAGTGTAAATAAGTTAATATGACCTAAAAATTTGACTAAAATAATATTTTAATATATTATATTTAATGGGTTTAAATTCGGGAGTAGAAAAAAGAATAGGGAGAGATTTTAATTGTCATTATTTTCGGTTACCTTTGCAGTATTTCTGGTAATTACCGGTATACTTTACTTTAGTGTACCCAAAAATTTTCAGTGGGTTTTATTGTTGGTGGCAAGCTATGTTTTTTATGCCTGGGCGGATTGGAGACTGCTGTGCTTTTTGGTTTTTGCCACATTATCCACCTTTGCGGTTGGAAGATGGCTTCAAAGCTTAAATGATAAATATGCTTTGGAGAATGCTGATTTAAAAGCAAATAAAGACATGGACAAAAAAGCTTTACAGGATGCTAAAAAATCCCTTAAAGACCTTTACACAAAGAAAAAAAGATGGGTCTTGGTTGTTGGAGTAGTTTCAAACTTTTTAGTTTTAGCAACTGTAAAGTATCTTAACTTTGCAATAGAAAATTTAAATGTTATTTTTTCTTATGCAAATACCGATTTTGAACTCAGCTTTTTAAATATTGCATTGCCTCTTGGTATATCATTTTATACATTTCAGTCTGTTGGATATTTGATTGATATATATAGAGGAAAGGTAAAAGCTGACAGAAATATATTTAAATATGCGCTGTTTGTATCATATTTTCCTCAGATCATACAGGGACCTATTGGAAGATATAATCAGCTGGCAAGCCAGTTGTATGAAAAACATGAATTTGATTACACAAGAGTTAAATTTGGCGCCCAGCTTATGCTTTGGGGTATATTTAAAAAAATGGTTATTGCTGACCGTGTAGCTGTTGTAGTTAATCAGGTTTTTAATAATTTTTATGCGGAAAACTATGGCGGATTTATCGTGTTTATTGCCGCATTTCTTTATAGTGTTCAAATTTATGCTGACTTTTCAGGCGGTATCGATGTAATATCTGGTATTTCGCAGATATTTGGTATTGAATTGGCTGAAAACTTTAGACGGCCATTTATGGCTAAGAGTGTTGCTGAATTCTGGCAGAGATGGCATATTACGCTTGGTGCATGGATGAGGGATTATTTATTTTATCCTTTGGCCTTGTCAAAGCCTTTTAACAATATGGCTAAGAAATTGCGTAAATTTGGAAGTAATTATGCCGCGAAAATTATCCCTACATGTTTAGCTTCGTTTATTGTATTTATTATAATAGGCGTATGGCATGGCTCAAGCTGGAAATATGTAGCGTACGGAATATATAATGCTGTATTTGTTTCATCAGCTACCCTTTTAGAACCGTTTTATGAAAAATGCAGGAAATTTTTCCGTGTTAAACCTGAAAGGTTTAGCTTTAGATTATTCCAGATTATAAGAACTATTTTAATTGTTACAATAGGAAGATATTTTTCTCGAGCAGCATCATTCATGACTGCAATGAGTATGTATAAAGCAACACTAGTACAGTGGAATCCATGGGTTCTTTTTAACGGCAAGTTTTTTGAACTTGGATTGGATAGAAAGAACTTTCAGTTTATGATATTGATGATTGTACTTTTGTTCCTCTTAGACTTCTTAAAAGAAAAAGGATATAATTTGAGAGAAACTATTGCTCGTCAAGGTATTGTATTTAGGTGGATTATTTATATTTTTGCTATTTTGGGAATTATTATTTTTGGAATGTACGGAGAGGGATTTAACGCCTCCAGCTTTATTTATCAAGGATTTTAGGAGGTGCTAAAATGAAGATTAAATCAAATACTAAAATATTTTTTAAGATAATAGCATTTTTTCTGATATTTTCAATAGTGTTTTTATATGCTCAAAATATTTTGAGATGGAAAGGTGAAAGAGCAGAAAACTTAGATATCAGATATGAAGATTTTATTGATGATACAAAAAAAGGTCAAGAGCTTGATGTATTGTATATGGGGACAAGTTTGACATATGCAGCTGTAACACCTATTGTTATGTGGAACGAATGTGGTTTTACCGGACTTAATTTCGGAACTTCCGTGCAAAATTCTATGAGTATGTATTATTTGTTACAATACGTTTTAAAGGTTCAGACACCAAAAGTACTAGTACTTGACTTTTGTGATCTAACTTTGACAAGACTTCCTGATGATGATGCATATTGGAAAGCGTATAAAAAAGCTTTTGATACAATAGAAGATCCAAAATTGAAAGTCGATATGTTAAACGAAATGAATCGTAAATCTACTGATTTTGATTGGGTTGAGTATCTGTTCCCAATGTTTAATTATCATGCTAGATGGACTGAACTCGATTCAAGCGATTTTGGAAATGTAAGTGGATATGAATCGTATTATAAAGGTGCACTGTTAAATAAAAAACATAAAGTTGTTAAAAAAATAGGCGAGTATGATGAAAGTATTGAGCCGGGAGAAATAAGTGAATTTACATTAGAATATTATGAGAAAATTTTAGATCTATGCAAAGAAAAAG
>CALXEM010000094.1 GCA_944387335.1 uncultured Clostridia bacterium
AGATAATAATACACACCTTGTCTCCCTTACTGACAACGTCCTCGATAAGACCGGCTCCGATCGGATGATCCAAAGCATATTCAATATGTTCACGTACGCTTCGTTTTGGAAGATCTACCGCATTTGCATGGACTTCTGCTACCACCTGTCCGGGGTCCAGAGACACAGAAAATGAGGTATCACTATACTTCATGTCTTTCATATTATTTTCGCCTTCTATTATCTGAATTTTGCGCTCTAATGCGCTTGTACAGCCATAATACTATCACTTTAATGTGAAAAAGTCAATTAAAGGCATTTTTTCAATAGGAATAAAAGAGTGATAATCTCTGCTTTTAAGGTTAAATTTTCTGACTGTATACAGAAAGCTGAAAACACTGAATTTTTGAATTAAGAACTGCCGCTTTAGAAAGTGATAATCAAATAAACCTTGACCAAATATCTTAAAGATATAAAGAGTTTTGGAATATATGAATTTATAAAACAGCTTATCTAAAACTGAGTGTATATAAAATTGCAGGTATAAAAAAATCCGTATGTCAATTTAAAAATTGGCATACGGATTTTTAATTAAAATATATTATTAACCAATAAGTTTTTTAACTGCGGCAGGTATTTCCGAAGCGTCCTTTACAGCTATGTCAGCGTCAGCGACCTCATCGGCACAGAAACCGTACATACAGCCGATAAACGGTATATTGTTCGATTTTGCAGCACGTTTGTCGTAAAATCTGTCGCCGACCATGACAGCTTTGTCGTGCACACAGCGCTCAAGGAGCTTTTTGAGTGTATCGTCCTTTGCCAAGGAAGGCTCTATCGGCTGCATATAGTCGATAAGCTCTAAAATTTCAAGCTCAGACAAGACAAGTCTTATATATCTTACGGAGGCGTTGGAGCAAATAGCGGTGATGTATCCTGCATTTTTGAGCTCTGTAAGCATTTCTTTTACATTAGGATATGTTGCCTTGTGGTGTTTTATCTCCTCAAATTCGAGTACGGCAAAATTGCGAATGTATTCCTTTCTTTTTTCAGGCGGAAAATCAATTCCGAGAAGATTGAAAAAGTCTTCGTCACTCGCACCGAAAGTGGATAAAATTTGTTCATCGGTGATACCTGTTATGCCGTACTGTGCGAGCGCTTTATGGTGTGCGCTGACAGCGTAAAGCTCAGTTCTGTTCAATGTTCCGTCCAAATCAAATACAACTAAATTTTTAAAAGACATGATTTCCTCCGTTAAAATATAAATTTTTACAAAAATAAACGGGATAAAATGATAATATTTTTAAAAAGCACTACCTTTTTTGACAAAAGTTATGTATAATTTATTATATATATTATTGTAGCAAATGTAAATATTCATCAGATAAGGTCGTTATACGGCTGATTGTACGGAGGGAAACTTTACAATGACAAATATCGACAGTACGGATAACAGAGCTGTTTTTAAAACCAGTGTTGCAGGTTTTAACAGACGCGAGGTGCTCGAATATATAGATGCGCTCAATCATCAGTCAAAACAGCGCCTTAATGAACTCGAGGAAAAACTCGGCCAAATGCAGAAGGAAAACGAAAAGTTCCGCAGTCTGCAAAAAGAGCATGAGGAGAAAATCGACGAGTTAAAGAAAAATTTAGACGACGGCGCCAAAAAGGAAACAGAGCTTTCCGAGCTTATCAAAACTCTCAACACTGAGATAGAAAAGCAGAAATCCATAATCAATGAAAAGGAGATAAAGCTCTCATCTCAGGACAGCAAGATAAGAAATCTCCAGAGCAAAAACGAACAGCTCGAAAACAGAAACAAAAAGTTTGACGAGATGTCTATTCAAATCGGAGATACGATGATTGAGGCTAAAAATACAGCCGCAAAAATCGTAAACGAGGCAAATGAAAAGGCAAATCAGATAAGCGAATGCGCTAAGGAGACCGTTGGAAATATCTTTAAGAACATAACCTCTTTCCAAAAGGATATAAACGAACTCAGAGACAAGATACAGACAACGTTTATTTTTGTAAACAGTCAGATAGACAGAGCGCAGAGCGAAATAGACAACGTTGCTCAAAAATATGAGGCAATGATAAAAGAGGGCATACTCAAGGGTAAGGAGCACACCTTAGAGCAGAACGAGAATACTCCTGTTTGAAACGGTGAACGGACGGTAAAGGATGCCACGGTAAGGAATACCGCGGAAAGTGTGGATGTAAAAAAATCAAATGACAACAGCGAGAATACTCCTTCGCCAAACCGCACTGAAAACAGAATTGATATTGAATTGCCGAAGCTTGTATCGGATAAAACGTACAGGGAACATCAAGGCGGCAAAGATTTTTTTAAAACAGCTGTCAGAACACTTAAATATTTTCTGAAATAATTGAAACGGACTTGTTATATTATGAAAAAGACTGCTATTTTTGAAATGTTAAAAAACGAATGCTGGTACGGAGCTTGCGCACAGAGTGGCTTTGAAATGCCGTTTGACGAAAAAAGCGTACACAGCGTAACTTTAGAACCGAATACAACGCCAAATCAGGCGGCTCCGGTTTTAGTGTCCAATATGGGAAGATTTATCTGGAGTGATTCAGGCTTTGATTTGGATATTAAAAACGGTAAAATAACACTTTCATACATTGACGGAGAACCAAAAATGTATGAGGGATATTCCGATTTAAAGGGTGCGTATAAAGCGGCACAGGAAATGTTTTTTGCGCCGTCGGGGAAAACACCGCCTAAGGAATTTTTCGCAAAGCCTCAGTACAACACATGGATTGAGATAATGTACGAGCAGACACAGGAAAAAATCCTTACCTATGCCAAG
>CALXEM010000095.1 GCA_944387335.1 uncultured Clostridia bacterium
ATTCTTGAGAATTTGAAATTCCTTGCAGATAATCATGCAAATATAAATATACGTATTCCTGTTGTTGAGCCTGTCAACAGCGATGAAAAGTCAATGATGGATATTATAGAATATCTTAAAAAGGAGATAGGCATAGTTAAAGTTAATTTACTGCCTTATCACAACACAGGTTCAAGTAAATATGAAAAGCTCGGCAGAGAGTATCCTGCAAAGGACCTTAAAACTCCAACAAACGAGCAGATGGAAAAGCTTAAAAACATGTTTATCCAAAATGGTTTTAATAATGTTAAAATAGGAGGTTAATCTTATGGAATTAAGAGGTATGAACGAGCGTATTAAAAAGCTCAGACAACAGAGTGAGACAACAACTCCTCATATTTTTATGGAGCGTGCTGTTTTGATGACTGATGCTTATAAAAAATATGAGGGAGAGGTTTCCGTTCCTGAATTGAGAGCTCTTTCAATGAAAGAGATTTTCTCAAGAAAAACAATAACAATTGAGGACGGCGAGCTTATCGTTGGTGATAAAGGTGCAGGCCCACAGTCCACACCTACATTCCCAGAGCTTTGCTGCCATACACTCGAGGACATGAAAGTTATGAACGACCGTGACCTCGTTTGCTTTAAAGTTTCCGATGAGGATATGAAAATCCAGAAGGATGTAATCATTCCTTACTGGGAGAACCGTTCTATCCGTCATAAAATCATCAACTCTATGTCAGAAGAGTGGCAGAAATGCTACGGCGCAGGTATCTTTACTGAGTTCATGGAGCAGAGAGGTCCTGGCCATACAGTAGGTTCTGAAAAAATTTATCAGAAGGGCTTCCTCGATTATCAGAAAGATATCGAGAATGCACTCGCAAACATCGATTATCTCAATGACCCTGAAGCAATCGAGAAACGCGATGAGCTCAGAGGTATGAGCATCATGTGCGATGCTATCATGGTTCTTGGTAAACGTTATGCAGATCTCGCAAGAGAGATGGCAGAGAAAGAGGCTGACCCAACACGTAAGGCTGAGCTCCTCCAGATCGCTGCTAACTGTGACGTAGTTCCTGCACACAAACCTCAGACATACTGGCAGGCTATCCAGATGTACTGGTTTGTACACCTCGGTGTTACAACAGAGCTTAACCCTTGGGATGCTTATTCTCCAGGTCGTCTTGACCAGCACCTCTATCCTTTCTATAAGAAAGATGTAGAGGACGGTATCCTCGATAAGACAAAAGCTAAAGAGCTTCTTGAGTGTCTGTGGGTTAAATTCAACAACCAGCCAGCACCTCCAAAGGTAGGTATTACTCTTAAAGAGTCCTCTACATATACAGACTTTGCTAACATCAACACAGGTGGTATTACACCTGACGGTGAGGACGGCGTAAACGATGTTTCTTACCTCATCCTCGACTGCATGGACGAGATGAAACTTCTCCAGCCATCTTCCAACGTTCAGATTTCTAAAAAGACACCAATGAAGTTCTTAAAACGTGCATGTGAGATTTCACGTAAAGGTTGGGGTCAGCCTGCATTCTACAACACAGAAGCTATTATCCAGGAGCTTCTCAATGCTGGTAAATCCATCGAAGATGCACGTCGCGGCGGTACTTCCGGATGCGTAGAGACAGGTGCTTTTGGACGTGAGGCTTATATCCTCCAGGGTTACTTCAACCTCCCGAAAATCCTTGAGCTCACACTCTTCAACGGTTACGACAACGAGACTCAGCAGCAGCTCGGACTTAAACTCGGTTATGCTGAGGACTTCAAGACATATGACGAGCTCTTTGAAGCATTCAAAAAACAGGTTAAATACTTCGAGGATATAAAGGTTCAGGGTTCAAATGTAATTACAAGAATTTATGCTAAATACATGCCTGCACCATTCCTCTCAATCATCACAGACGACTGTATTGCAAGCGGTAAGGACTACAATGCAGGTGGTGCTCGTTACAACACTAACTATCTCCAGGGTGTTGGTATCGGTACAATTACTGACTCTCTCGCTGCTATCAAATACAACGTATATGATGAGAAGAAATTCACAATGCACGAGCTCATCGAGGCTATGAAGCACGACTTCGAAGGCCCAGAGTATGCTCATATCTATAACCTCGTATCTACAAAGTCACCTAAGTATGGTAACGATGATGACTATGCAGATGATATTATGAAAGAGGTATTCAACTACTATCAGAAGACAATTACAGGTCGTCCTAACATGAGAAACGGTCAGTGGAGAATTAACATGCTCCCAACAACTTGCCACGTTTATTTCGGTGAGGTTATGATGGCTTCTCCAAACGGACGTCATGCTCATAAACCTGTAAGTGAGGGTATCTCCCCAGAGAAATCCGCTGATATTTACGGACCAACAGCAGTTATCAAATCTGCTAGTAAGATGGACCACCTGCGTACAGGCGGTACACTTCTCAACCAGAAGTTTACACCAAGTGTTGTTGCAGGCGAGGAAGGTCTTACAAACATGGCTAACCTTATCCGTTCTTACTTCAACATGGACGGCCACCACATTCAGTTTAACGTAATTGACCGTCAGACATTGCTCGACGCTCAGAAGAATCCTGAGGAGTATCGTGACCTTATCGTTCGTGTTGCAGGTTACTCTGACTACTTCAGAAACCTCAGCAAAGAGCTCCAGGATGAGATTATCAACCGTACAGAGCAGAGCTTTAACTAATAGTATTAAATTTAAACTGATTTATATTTTCCAATTAAGAACACACATATTTTGTGTGTTCTTAATTGCTGATATGGATAATGTTAAAAAATAAGCAAAGGGGTAATTAAAAATGAAATTAGGTTTTATAGGCTGCGGAAACATGGCAAAAGCAATGATGGGCGGTATCATCAACTCAAACATTCTCGCTGCAAACGAGATTATTGCATCTGACGCATATCAGCCAAGCCTTGACAAGGCTTCAAAAGAGCTCGGTATAAATGTTACAACAGATAACAAAGAAGTAGCAAAAAATTCTGAGGTTATCGTACTTTCAGTTAAACCACAGTTCTATGCTGTTGTTATTGAAGAGATTAAAGACATCATCAGCGACAGCACAATCATTGTAACAATCGCTCCTGGACAGACTCTTGCACGTCTTCACGAGCAGTTCGGCCGTGATGCTAAAATTGTTCGTTGCATGCCTAACACACCTGCTATGGTATGCGAGGGTATGACAGCTGCTTGCCCTAACGAGTTCGTTACAAAGGACGAGATGGACTATGTAAGCAAGCTTCTCAGCGGATTCGGTAAGAGCGAAGTTGTAAAAGAGTACATGATGGACGCAGTTGTTGCAGTAAGCGGTTCTTCTCCTGCTTATGTTTATATCTTTATAGAGGCTCTTGCAGACGCTGCTGTTGTTGAGGGTATGCCACGTGACGCAGCTTATAAATTTGCTGCACAGGCTGTATACGGAAGTGCTAAAATGGTTCTCGAGACAGGTATGCACCCAGGCGCTCTTAAAGATATGGTTTGCTCACCTGCTGGTACAACAATCGAGGCTGTACGTTCACTCGAGGCTTCAGGCTTCAGAAGTTCTGTAATGGAGGCTGCAAAAGCTGCTGCTGACAAGTGCAAACAGCTGTAAGATTATGCGTTTATTCAGACTTATACCGGAAATTTTAAAATATTCTGCGGCTGACGAGTTTATAGCTGACTTAAAGCCGTGTGCAGATGATTTTGTATTTATCTCCAAAAGCATTTACAATACATACTTTAAGGACAAGTTCGCTGACGCAACGGTTGTCTTTAAAAGTGACTTTGCAAAGGGAGAACCTACCGATAAATCCGCCAATGAGCTTATTTCTGTATTTATGAAAAAGGACTATAAGCGCATAATTGCAATAGGCGGCGGCTCTGTTATAGATATGGCTAAAACGCTCATTATCTCGGACGGAGATGATATTGTAGGTCTTTTCAAAAAAGAGCGTAATATTGTAAAAAGACGTGAGTTTATCGCTGTACCTACCACTTGTGGTGCAGGTTCGGAGGTAAGCAATGTCTCAATTCTCGATATCGCCGAGATGCAGTCAAAATTCGGACTTGCAGTTGACGAGATATTCCCTGATAAGGCTGTCATTATCGCGCCGCTTATGTCAGATTTGCCTGACAGCTTCTTTATAACAAGCGCAATAGACGGACTTATCCACAGTATAGAGTCATACCTTTCGCCTAAGAGCAATGTATATCCTGAGCTTTTCAGCGAAAAGTCGATTGACTGCTATATAAAGGGCTTTAAGCGTATAGCTAAAGAGGGAATAGGAGTTAAATCCGAACTTTTAGAGGACTTTTTAATTGCCAGCAATATGGCGGGAATAGCCTTTTCCAACACAGGAACAGGCGCTGTTCATGCTATAAGCTATCCTGTAAGTGGAAAATATCATGTAACTCACGGCGAGGCAAACGCACAGTTTTTACTGCCTGTACTCAAGCTCTATGAGCAAAAAGACAGCGGTACAAAGCTCGGCAAATTAAAAGCGCTTATGTCACAGACTCTTGAGTGTAATGCTGAGAACACATTTGAAGCTTTGCAGAAGCTTTTGGAGGATGTTATAACACTTCCTAAGCTCAGCGACTACGGCATGAAGGAAGAGGAGATTATTCCTTTTGCGGACAGCGTTGTTGCAAATCAGCAGAGACTTCTCTCAAACAGCTATGTACACGTTGAGAGCGAGGACATACAGGAAATATACAAATCGATATTCTGATATGTGACTATATCCAATATTAAAAAGACCGCTTTATAAAGCGGTCTTTTTTTGTAAATAAACTGTAATTGATTTTGCACTGATATAATGTTAAACTCTATATGTTACTTTTTTAAGGGGCATGATGAAATAGAAAATGGAAAAAATAAAGAAAATTTTTGCCGAAAGAAAAGAACTGATACTGTATGTGTTTTTCGGCGGCATGACTACATTGGTGAATTATATTGTTTACTTTTCACTGACAAGAGTTTTCTCAGTGAATGAAATATTCAGCAATGTTGCTGCTTGGTTTATAGCCGTATTGTATGCATATGTGACAAATAAGATATGGGTGTTTGAGTCAAAAAGTACAGAGATAAAAATGCTTGCAAGAGAGCTTTTAATGTTTTTTTCGGCAAGATTATTCTCAGGATTTCTGGATACTGCTCTGCTATTTATACTGTTCACGTGTATTGGTATAAACGATGTATTTGTAAAGGTGTTCAGCGGTATATTGGTAGTTATTTTAAACTATTTTTTCAGCAAGTTTATTATATTTAAAAAATGAACCGAATTTTATAAATTGCAGTATAAAGCCTGTGTTAATTTATATTATTGCAAAGTTTAAATATTTTAAGACAGAAATTATAGCATAACGACAGCGATGATGTGTAATGTTTTATACATTATAATCAGTATTGCTGTCGTTTATTTTTTGTATTATTTAAATTTAATATATAAATTGTGATACAATAATTCTTTCGGCAAAGATGTAAAAGCAAAAAATACTGTACAATGTAAAAAAATAGACAAAAATATTGTCGTTTAATAGGGCAAAACACAGAAAAGTTAAGTATAAAATAACTATATGTTATATGTAGTAGATTTTGCACAAATCACAGAAAATTCACAGTGAAATAAATAGAAAAAATGCACGATAAAGTATTGAAAAATATGGTGTTTATTGTTACAATATAAATAGTCATACTAGAATAATTATATGTAAACGTAAAAAAGATTTATTGTGCTTAACATACATTTAGGAGGAGATTAAAAATGGGCAGAATAAGCAAAAAGGACAGCCTCCCGCTGTATTTATTTCATCAGGGAACAAATCATAAAGCGTATGAGTATTTAGGTGCCCATTTGGCAAAGAGAGGCAGAGGCAGCGGAGTTATGTTCAGAACATGGGCTCCGAATGCTGAGGGCGTCTCTGTTGTAGGTGATTTTAACAAGTGGGATCCGGATGCTAACCCGCTTACAAGAATAAATGCAGAGGGCGTTTGGGAGGGGTATATCCCTAAGCTCGGACAAATGGATTTATATAAATTTTGTATAACCTCAAAGACAGGTGAACGCGTATTTAAAACAGACCCGTATGCTTTCTACATGGAAAGACGTCCTAACAATGCGTCTGTTGTGTATGACATAAATAACTATGAATGGCACGATTCCGACTGGATGAAGAAAAAAGTGTCCAAAGCAAAAACCGAGGCACCGATGAATATTTATGAGGTGCATCTCGGCTCATGGAAAACACACGAGGATTCAAGCTGGCTTACATATTCAGAAATGGCAAAAGAGCTGGTGCCATATGTAAAGGATATGGGTTATACACATATCGAGCTTCTGCCGCTTTCAGAGTATCCGCTGGATGATTCATGGGGTTATCAGGTTACAGGATATTTTGCACCTACTTCACGTTACGGAACACCGGAACAGCTCATGGAGTTTATCGACGAATGTCACAAGGCTGAGATAGGTGTCTTGATGGACTGGGTACCTGCACATTTTCCGAAAGACCTGCACGGCCTTTATGAGTTTGACGGAACATGCTGCTACGAATATCAGGATAATCTCAAAAGAGAGCACCCGCACTGGGGAACAAGGATATTCGACTACGGCCGCAATGAGGTAATAAGCTTTCTTATATCAAGCGCCATGATGTGGGTTGAAAAATACCACATTGACGGCATACGCGTGGACGCTGTTGCATCTATGCTTTACCTTGATTTCGGAAGAAACGACGGCGAATGGATGCCTAATATAAACGGCGGAAAAGAAAATCTGGAAGCAGTTGCTTTTCTGCAAAAGCTCAATACAGCAATTTTGACAGAACATCCGGGAACAATTATGTGTGCTGAGGAATCAACCGCATGGCCGCTGGTTACAAAGCCGCCTTATGTCGGAGGCCTGGGCTTTAACTATAAGTGGAATATGGGCTGGATGAACGACATGCTTACATATATAAGCATAGATCCGATTTATCGTGCATATAATCACGATAAGATAACTTTTAGTATGTTCTATGCCTTTTCCGAAAACTTTATCCTGCCTATATCACACGATGAGGTAGTACACGGAAAAGGTTCGCTCATAAATAAAATGCCGGGTGATTACGCCGAGAAATTTGCCGGTGTAAAGACATTTTTAGGATATATGATGGCTCATCCGGGTAAAAAGCTGTTGTTTATGGGTCAGGAGTTCGGCCAGTTTATTGAGTGGAACTACAAGCAGGAGCTTGACTGGCTGCTGCTGGGATACGCTTCACATGCACAGCTTAAAAACTGTGTAAAGACAATAAATCACTTCTATCTTGAAAATCCACCTATGTGGCAGATAGAGGATTCATGGGAGGGCTTTAAGTGGCTTGTTGCAGATGACAACAAACAAAACATTATAGCTTTCCGTAGAATGGACGAGCAGGGCAATGAAGTTATAGTTATATGTAACTTCTGCAATGTTAAAAGGGAAGATTACCGAATCGGAGTTCCGAGCGAAAATGACTATGTTGAGGCTCTCAATACAGATGCTACGGAGTTCGGAGGAACAGGTGTTAAAAACGGCAAGATTATTTGCGAAAATATACCTATGCACGGACAGGCGCAGTCAATATCTCTGACAATACCTCCGCTGTCTACTGTATATTTGAAACCTGTTGTCAAAAAGCCGGCACCGAAAAAGAAAACTTCTTCTGCAAAAAAAGCGCCTGCCAAAAAGAAGGCTGCAAAAACTAAGTAATTATAAAAGTATTTATTAGAGGATTAGTTATAAAAACAAATCTTCTTTCATAAAGATTGGTTGGGTGTATTAACATCCTTAACAGTCGTCTTATCATAACTTTAAGACTGTGCATGATAAGATTTAAAAAAATAATTTGCCGCTGCACAGCAGGCAGGATGGGTGTTTTGAAATGTTGGTCAAAAAAGAATGGATTTCAATGTTGCTGGCGGGTGGACAGGGAAGCAGACTCTACACTCTTACGCAAAAACTTGCAAAACCGGCTGTACCTTTTGGAGGTAAGTATCGTATAATCGATTTCCCGTTATCTAACTGTATAAATTCAGGTATAGATACAGTGGGAGTACTTACACAGTATCAGCCTTTGGTACTCAATGAGTATATCGGAAGCGGACAACCGTGGGATCTCGACAGAATGAACGGCGGTGTGTATGTGCTTCCGCCTTATCAGAAGAGCTCAGGTTCTGACTGGTATAAGGGTACCGCAAACGCTATTTATCAGAACATTCATTTTATAGAGCGCTATGACCCTGAATATGTGCTTATACTTTCAGGAGACCATATCTATAAAATGGACTACTCTAAAATGCTCAGCTTCCATAAAGAAAAGGGAGCAGACGCTACTATTTCCGTTATCGATGTACCGCTCGAGGAAGCATCCCGCTTCGGTATAATGAATGCAAACGATGACGGAAGCATCTATGAATTTGAAGAGAAACCAAAACAGCCTAAGAGCACTCTGGCTTCTATGGGAATTTATATTTTCTCATGGAAAAAGCTTAAAAAATATCTTGAAGAAGATGAATTGGACCCGAATTCATCTAAGGATTTCGGAAAGAACATTATTCCGAATATGCTCAACAACGGAGAAAAACTTTGGGCATATAAATTTGACGGCTATTGGAAAGACGTAGGAACTATATCCAGTCTGTGGGAAGCAAATATGGATTTATTAAACCCAAATGTTCCGCTTGATTTATATGACGATTCATGGAAGATTTATTCCAGAAACCCAATAATGCCGCCGCATTACACAGGTGAAAATGCAATCATTGAAAACTCAATGGTTACAGAGGGCTGTGTTATAGACGGAAAAGTTGATTTTTCGATTCTCTTTGCAGGAGTTACTGTTGAAAGAGGAGCAGTTATACGTGACAGTATCATTATGCCTGGTTCTACCGTAAAGGCTGGCGCAGTCGTTGAGTACTCGATAGTTGCCGAAAACAGCGTTATCGGCGCGGGAGCAAGAGTAGGACAGCGTCCTGAAGATGTATCGGAAAAGGAAAATTGGGGAGTTACCGTTATAGGTGACGGTGTAACAGTCGGAAGCGGTGCTGTTGTAAACGCTAACCGTCTTGTTGACAAGGACGTCAAAAACGACGAGGTTATATAAAAGAACAAATATATAAAAAGTGCCGAAATCGGCGGAATGGGTGTTAATGATATGAAAAAGAACACATTGGGCATAGTGTTTTCCAATATGCATGATGAAACACTCGGAGAATTAACCGAGCGCAGAACAACAGGTTCAATTCCATTCGGTGGAAGATACAGGCTGATAGACTTTACCTTGTCCAACATGGTAAACTCAGGTATCAGCGAGGTAGGAATAATCACAAAGAGCAATTATCAGTCACTTATGGACCATCTCGGCTCAGGCCGTGACTGGGATTTAGCAAGAAAACGCGGAGGACTGTGTATATTGCCTCCGTTCGGACATTCTGCAACAGGTATGTACAGAGGCAGACTTGAAGCTATTGTAGGTATAATGTCATACATAAAGTACAGCAATGCGCAGTATGTTGTTATGTCGGACAGCGATACAGTTGCCAACATAGATTTTTCTGATTTGCTTGACCAGCACATGAAAACAGGAGCAGACATCACTCTTGTATATAAACGTGAAAGACTGAACAACGATTATCCAAAGGATACTACTGTATTTTCACTTGATGAGAACAATATGGTAAGCGATGTACTTGTAAATCCTTTTGTAGATGGTGAGCAGAATATCTACATAAACATTGCCGTTATGAGCAAGGAGCTTTTGGAGAGACTTGCAAATGAGGGAATGTCCAGAAACAATACAAGCTTTGTAAACTTTGTATTGCAGGGCAAGAGCTCGTCTTTGAAGATAATGGGATATCACTTTGATAAATATTCCTCTGAGATAACAAGCATGAAGGCATACTTCAAAACAAGCATGGAGCTGTTAAACGAGGATGTCAGAATGCAGCTTTTCCCGAAAGACAGACCTGTTTACACAAAGGTACGTGACGAGGTTCCTGTTAAATACGGACTTAGCTCCAAGGTTAAAAATTCGCTTATTGCTGACGGATGTATAATTGAGGGAACAGTTGAAAATTCAATTATTTTCAGAGGCGTTAAGGTAGAAAAAGGCGCTGTTGTTAAAAATTCAATTATAATGCAGTCGGGAATAATAGGTGAAAATTCCAAGCTCGATTATGTTGTTACAGATAAAGATGTCATTGTAAATCATGAAAGACATCTCAGCGGTTCTCAGATGTACCCTGTATTTATCAGCAAAGGAAGCAGAGTGTAAAACAAAATAAAATAGGTAAAAGTTAAAAAGCAGGTTATACTGCTGCCTGATAATTTGTTTTACCAATAAAACTCAAAAATCAGCAAACGGCAGACTGCTTAAAAATGTACGTTGATTATATAGTTTTATAACTGCGTACGGCAGTCTGTCCTGCTTTTGAAAAAGAACAGACGATATAAGAGAGGAGAGGGTATTATGAGAATTTTGTATGCTGCAAGTGAAGCACTGCCTTATATTGCGTCAGGAGGTCTTGCAGATGTAGCGGGTTCTCTGCCTAAAGCAATCAGAGATAAAAAACATGCTTGCCGTGTGGTAATGCCTCTGTATTCAGATATAAAGGACGAGCTGCGTGCAGATTTAAAGTTTATAACAAGCTTTTATGTTCCTGTTGCGTGGAGAAGCCAGTACTGCGGATTGTTTGAGGGAAATATAAACGGTGTTAAATATTATCTTTTGGATAATGAGTATTACTTTAAGAGAAAAGGTATTTACGGCTTTTATGACGACGCCGAAAGATTTGCGTTTTTCTCAAGAGCGATACTTGAGATGCTCAAATACATACAATTTGAGCCGCAGATAATTCACTGCAATGACTGGCAGACAGCGCTTGTGCCTGTATATCTCAATATGTTTTACCGCTCAAATGAAAAGTATTGCGATATAAAGACGGTCTTTACAATTCACAATATTCAGTATCAGGGTCAGTACGGCAGAGAGCTTCTCACAGATGTTCTTGGTATTCCTGAATATGCCTCAAGCATACTGGAGTATGACAACTGCGTAAACTTCATGAAAGGCGCTATCGACCAGAGTGATATGGTCACAACAGTAAGCCCGACTTATGCAAGGGAGATACTCGACCCGTGGTATTCACATAAGCTCGACCGTATGCTTGTACCGCGTCAGTATAAACTCAGAGGTATATTAAACGGTATTGATACAAACGCCTACAATCCTAAGACAGATACCATGATATATGAAAACTATGATATAGACACCGTCAAGACAGGCAAGCCTAAAAATAAACTTGCCCTGCAAAGAGAAATGGGACTGCCTGAGGATAAGGATAAAATGCTTGTCGGTATGGTTACAAGACTTGTTGCCCATAAGGGACTTGACCTTGTAAAATATATCATGGAGGAAATGGTTGCTCACGGCTATCAGTTCGTAATTTTAGGTTCGGGCGACCGTGAATTTGAGGAGTATTTCTCATATATGCACGAAAAATATCCGAGCAGTGTCGGACTTAAAATAGGCTTTATCCCGCAGCTTGCAAGAAAGATATATGCAGGAGCTGACGCTTTCCTCATGCCGTCCAAGAGCGAGCCTTGCGGACTTGCTCAGATGATTTCGCTGAGATACGGCACATTGCCGATAGTAAGACTGACAGGCGGACTTCAGGACTCCATACGTGACCTGGGCGGTGAGGACGGAAACGGCTTTACATTCTCAAGCTACAACGCACACGACATGATGGGCGCTGTTGACAGATGTGCAGCACTTTTTGAAAACAAGAAGAAGTGGAACGAGGCTGTTGTAAACGCAATGAAGTGCGATTGCAGCTGGGCTAAATCCGCTGACGAGTATATAGACATGTACAAGTCACTGCTTAAATAAGTAAAATAAAACATTTATGCTCTCTCCTTAAAGCAAAAACGCTTTTTGGAGGGAGCATTGTGTTTATAGTGCGTTCCTTGACAATAACGGTTAAAAAGAATACACTTTAATACGTAAAATTTATCAGTTAAATTTATAAAAGAAAGGGGATAAAACGATGAAAAAACAACCTAATATAATCTTTTTCTTTGTAGACCAGCAGCGTTGGGATACAGCGGGCTGTTACGGCCAGCCGCTTGACATAACACCTAATCTTGACAAAATGGCTGAGGAGGGCACACTCTTTACAAATGCCTACACCTGCCAGCCTGTATGCGGTCCTGCAAGAGCTTGTCTGCAAACAGGTAAATATGCCACAGAGGTTGGATGCTTCAGAAATGCTATAAGCCTGCCTTTGGACACAAAAACTATTGCTCCGAGTTTTAAAGCGGCAGGATATGACACTGCGTATATCGGAAAATGGCACTTGGCGTCGGACAACGACAAAAATCACTATGAGACAACAGCTGTTCCGAAAGAGCGCCGCGGAGGCTATGACTACTGGATGGCGGCAGACGTACTGGAGTTTACATCTCACGGCTATGACGGCTATGTATTTGATACCGACAACAATAAGGTTGAGTTTAAAGGATACCGCGCGGACTGCATTACAGACTTTGCGCTCGACTACATAAAAAATCACGATGACACAAAGCCGTTTTTCCTGTTTTTATCCCATATAGAACCGCACCACCAAAACGACCATCACTGCTATGAGGGACCAAACGGAAGCAAGGAGAAATACAAGGACTTTGTCATTCCCGGTGACCTTGAGGGTACGGGCGGAAACTGGAGAACTGAGTACCCTGACTACCTCGGTTGCTGCAACAGACTTGACTACAACCTCGGCAGAGTGCGTGAGCTTCTAAAGGAAAAGGGCATTGAGGATAACACCGTTATAATCTACACAAGCGACCATGGCTCACATTTCTGCACAAGAAACAGCGAGTATAAACGTGCCTGCCATGACGGCTGTACTCATATACCGTTAGTAGCATACGGCAAAGGTTTTACAGGTGGTAAAGTTATTGACGATATGGTAAGCCTTATCGACGTGCCTAAGACATTCTTTGACTGCGCTGATATAGAGCCTTTTGACGGCATGCAGGGAGACTCTCTGCTCGCTCTTGCCGAGGGCAGAATAGAAAATCCAAAGGATACAATATTTATGCAGATAAGCGAGAGCCAGGTCGGACGCGCTATACGCACAAAGGAGTGGAAATACTCTGTCAGAGCAGTGGGCGACGGCGATGAGGTATCTTGCAGCGACGTTTACTACGAGGACTTTTTGTATCACCTCACAAATGACCCGCACGAGCGTGTAAATCTTGTGGATGCGCCTGAATATGAGAATGTCCGCGCACAGCTTGCCGAAAAGCTCAAAGAAGAGATGAAAAAGGCAAACGAGAAAGTGCCGCAGATATTGCCGTATTCCGCTAGACCTGAAAACTTCTAAAATAAAAATCCGATTGGAGAAAATCAGACAATGCCACCTATCACAGTGATGATAAAGCCCGCCTCAGGCAACTGCAATATGCGCTGCCGCTACTGTTTTTACCACGATATAACGGAAAATCGAGAGATAGAGTCATACGGTATAATGACCGAGGAAAACCTTGAGATTATCATAAAAAAGCTGCTTGAGAGAGCCGACGGAAGTTGTACGATAGCTTTTCAGGGCGGTGAGCCTACGCTTGCGGGACTTAAATTTTTCAGACGCTTAATGGAGTTTGAAAAGCAGTACAACACAAAAAACGTAACTATATCCAACTGCATACAGACAAACGGCTACCTTATAGACGATGAATGGGCGCAGTTTTTGGGCGAAAACAATTTCCTTGTGGGGCTTTCGCTTGACGGTACAAAGGATATACACGATGCAAACAGACTTGACTATAAGCTGGACGGCACATTTAACCGCGTAATGAAGGCGGCAAAGATGTTTGAAAAGTATAAAGTCGAGTTTAATATACTTTGTGTAATAACTTCTCTGACAGCAAGACATACGGCGCAGATTTATCGCTTCTTTATGAAGAACAATCTGAGATATATGCAGTTTATACCGTGCCTTGACCCGATGTATGAGGAAAAGGGACAGCACAACTATTCCCTGACGCCGAAGCTCTACGGACAGTTCCTTAAAAACCTATTTGACCTGTGGTATGCCGACGTTAAGAAGGGCAACTTTGTGTACATACGCTATTTTGAAAATCTTGTAGGAATGCTTTTAGGGATTATGCCAGAAGCGTGCGGAGTTTTCGGAAGGTGCAGTTATCAGACGGTAATAGAGGCTGACGGCGGAGTATATCCGTGCGACTTTTATGTAATAGACCGCTACCGAATGGGAAATTTGATAACTGATTCCTTTGAGGAGATAGAGAAAAAACGCCTTGAAATAGGCTTTGCGGCACAGAGCCTGCATGTACATGAAAAATGTAAGACCTGCCGCTGGTATAAGATTTGCCGCGGAGGCTGCCGTCGTGACAGAGAGCCTGCCGTAAACGATGTTCCGGGACTTAACTATTTCTGCGAGAGCTATACGGAGTTTTTTGACTACGCCTTTGACAGACTTGCCGAAATTGCCCAAATGGTAGCCTCAAAACGATAGACATTTTATCGGCTTTGAGGTACAATATAACTGTGAGTAAATTAAACGGTAGTTTTATGATTATCGGTTTATTAAAAATTAAAAGGAGATTTTTATTATGAGAATTATCCGTGCAAAAGATTATGATGATATGAGCAGAAAAGCAGCCATCGTGCTCGGCGCACAGGTTGCAGCTAAACCTGACAGTGTACTCGGTCTTGCAACAGGTTCAAGCCCGGTTGGCATGTACAAACTGCTTATCGAGTGGTGCAAAAACGGAGACCTCGATTTCTCAAATGTAAAATCCGTAAACCTCGACGAGTATTTCGGACTTACAGCTGACAACGACCAGTCATACGCTTACTTTATGTACCACAACCTCTTTAAAGGTATAAACATCGACATTAAAAATACATATCTGCCTGACGGAACAAACCCTGATGTTGCAAACGAGTGTGCAAGATATGACGCTGTTATCGACAGCATGGGCGGCGTTGATATTCAGGTTCTCGGTATCGGCGGAAACGGTCACATCGGTTTCAACGAGCCTTCCGACGTATTTAAGCTCGGCACACACTGTGTAACTCTTGATAAAAAGACAATCGAAGCAAACTCACGTTTCTTCAATTCTATTGACGAAGTTCCTACAAAGGCTTACACAATGGGCGTTGGCTCTATTATGAAAGCTAAGAAAATTCTCATGGTAGTAAACGGCGAGGCTAAAGCTCAGGCTATGCTCGACTCCTTCTTCGGAGACATCACTCCTCGCGTTCAGGCTTCAATTCTCCAGATGCACCCTGACTGCGTTATTGTAGCTGATGACGCTGCTCTCAAACTCATAGACGAGAAATTCCCTGGCGCTGTAAAATAAGTTATAAAAGATTGAAAAAATAAAAGGCAGGCTTTTAGCCAACGCCAGATAAGGAAGTATT
>CALXEM010000096.1 GCA_944387335.1 uncultured Clostridia bacterium
AGAAGCTTCAAAAGCTTTTGGCTGAGAAAGAAAACACTCAGACTATTATAGATGAGATTGTAAAAAGACAACAGGAAAGCTTTGAGATAACAGGACACTTAAACGATGATATACAGAAGCTTGAAGAACAGACAAGCATATTCACAAATAAAATATCCTCAGTAAAGCTTTTGTCGGCGGGAATATCTGCAAAAATACAGCAGCTTGAGGAGCAGATAATGATTTCAAACGAAAACAGCCAGACGCGCGCTGTGAGAAAACAGACGCTGTTTTCTGATTTATCTGACTGTGATGCGCTGAAAGCAAAAACAGAAGAGGCGGCTGTCAGCGTTAAAAATATGGCTGCCGGCTTAAAGAAAAAGCTTGACTCAAGACAGGACGAGGCAAATGCCCTTAAAGACGAGTGTTCAAAGCTTGAAAACAACAAAAACGCTGTTTTGCAGAGAAAGAGAATACTCGAGGATATGGAGAGAAACCTTGAGGGCTACAACTTCGGTGTTAAATTTGTCTTGGAGCAGGCAAGAGCGGGAGTTTTAGGCGGTATATGCAATGCTGATTTCTCCGTTGTAAACGCTAAAAAAGAGCACCTTACAGCTATTGAGACAGCTTTGAGCGCTGCGGCTCAAAACATAATCACGCTGACTGACACAGACGCCAAAAACGCAATAGAACTGCTTAAAAGAAAAAACAAGGGCAGAGTTACATTTCTGCCGCTCAATACAATACGTCCGACCTACCTAAAGGACGCTGACCAAGTTATAAAATATGACGGCATTATAGGAACTGCCGATATGCTCATAGAGTGCGAGGAGAGATTTCGCCCTGCAATTCGCTTTTTATTGAGCAGGACTGTTATTGCCGACAATATGGACACAGCTTTATCAGTCAGCAAAAAGTTTTCCTTTTCGTTTAAAATAGTAACCCTTGACGGACAGGTCATAAACGCCGGCGGTTCTATGACAGGTGGTTCTTCCTCGGCAAAATCGGGAGTAATTTCAAGACGTTCCGAAATATCCGATTTAAACGAACAGGTAACAGCTTTGTCGCCTAAGATAGACGGTATAAATAAAAAGCTTGAGGAAAAGAACAGAGAGATAGCCGCTTTGAGGGCAGATATTGATGAAAAGATAAACGAGTTATCCTCCATAAACGAGGATTCACTCAGAGCGGATATGGAGAAAAAGCATATTCTCTCACAGCTGGACGAGCTCGAAAAGGACGAAAAAAATCTTGCCGAACACCTTTTATCATTAAACAGTGAGATTGAGAAAAATAAAAACCTGTTTGAGGAATATGCTCAGCAGATAAAGGAAAACGAAGAGAAGCTTTTATCCTATACCGAGCGCCTTGATAGCTTAAAAAACGATACTCAGGCGCAGAGAGAAAATATCTCCGCGTTATCTGACAAGAAAAACGAGATAGAGCTTTCGTTTGTGTCGATAAAAAAGGACTGCGAAGCCGCTCAGTCGGCGCTTGAGACAGCCGCAGCAAATATAGCGGACTTTATGAAGAGCGACAGCGAGCGCCTTAAAATGATAGAGGAGTTAAATTTTAAATGCACTCAGCTGCAAAATGAGCTTGAGGAGCTTGAAAATCAGTCGCAGTCAGCCTTGGACAGAGAAA
This sequence comes from uncultured Clostridia bacterium, assembly GCA_944387335.1. Classification (GTDB taxonomy): domain Bacteria; phylum Bacillota; class Clostridia; order Oscillospirales; family Ruminococcaceae; genus CALXEM01. Next base: position 1,624 of record CALXEM010000096.1, read on the forward strand.
GACAGAACGAGGAGAAGATTGCTGAGTATTCCTCAATGCGCATACAGCTTGAGGGCGTTTTGACAAAACAGCAAAGGCGCAGAAACGAGCTTAGCGATTTAAGGGAGAAATGCACCTCACGCACTGTTGTGCTCGATGAGCGCATTAAAGGTGTCTCAAACGAGATTGAGCAGACTGCCGCAAAGCTGTGGGAGCAGTATGAGCTGAGTTTATCTGCCGCCGCCAATGAGGCAAAAGAGGTTGCAGACGAGGGCGAAATGCAAAAACAGCTGCTCGGCATTAAGGGCTCGATAAAGGCACTCGGCAGCGTTAATCTGAGCGCTTTGCAGGAGTACGAAGAGGTAAACGAGCGATACACCTTTATGAAGCACCAGACAGATGACGCACAGATGGCAAAAGAGCGCTTAAACGACATGATAACCGACCTCACAGAGCAAATGCGCAGTATATTCTTAGAAAAATTCACAAAGATAAACGAAAACTTTTCCGAGACGTTTAAAGAGCTTTTCGGCGGCGGTAAGGCTTCGCTTGAGCTTGAAAACGACGATGTTTTAAACTGCGGAATAGATATAAACGTTCAGCCTCCGGGCAAACTTATAAAAAATCTTGCTGCACTCTCGGGAGGCGAGCAGTCAATGGTGGCTATTGCAATATACTTTGCGATATTAAAGGTTAATCCGTCGCCGTTCTGCGTGCTCGATGAGATTGAGGCGGCGCTTGACGATGTAAACGTTGAAAGATTTGCAAATTATCTGCACAACCTCAACGATAAAACTCAGTTTATTTCGATAACTCACAGACGAGGCACAATGGAGGCAGCCGACAGCCTGTACGGCGTTACAATGCAGGAGGAGGGCGTATCCGTTCTGCTTGAGCTATCCCTGAGTGAAGCAAAAAACAACACTCAGGCTGTGGGTGTACGTTAAATATATAAAGAGGAGATGTGTTTGCCGATGGGATTTTTTAAGAAAATATCAGACGGATTAAAAAAGACAAGGGATTCAATAAAACAGAACATTGAAAGCGTAATCAATTCCTTCACCAAAATAGACGAGGAGCTCTTTGAAGAGCTTGAGGAAATACTGATAATGTCCGACGTCGGAGCTGTTACAGCTTCACGCATATGCGATGAGTTAAGACAGCGAGTAAAGCAGAAAGGATTGACCGACGCATCCGCTGTAAAGGGCGAGATAAGGGACATTGTTTCCGAAATGCTCCAGGGTGACTCTCAGATACACTTTGACGCAAAGCCTAAGGTTATTCTCGTAATAGGCGTAAACGGAGCGGGAAAAACCACGACAATAGGCAAAATGGCGTCCAACTTTGTTAAAGACGGCAAAAAGGTAGTAATTGCGGCGGCTGATACATTCCGTGCGGCGGCGATAGACCAGGTTGCAGTATGGGCAGAGCGTGCGGGAGCAGAGCTTGTGCGCCACTCAGAGGGCTCCGACCCTGCGTCGGTTGTATTCGACGCGATTGCGGCAGGTAAGTCAAGGGGCGCTGATGTGGTTATATGCGACACGGCAGGACGACTCCACAATAAGAAAAACTTAATGGACGAGTTAAATAAAATCTCAAGAGTATGCGCCAGAGAGGTTGACGAAAAGACAATCGAGGTGCTTTTGGTGCTCGACGCCACAACAGGTCAGAACGCTTTGAATCAGGCACGCCAGTTTAAAGAGGCTGCTGGACTTACAGGTATCGTTCTGACAAAACTGGACGGTACGGCAAAGGGCGGCGTTATAATCGGAATAAAGGAAGAGCTCGGAATACCTGTAAAATATATAGGTGTCGGCGAAAAAGCAGAGGACTTACAGCCGTTTGACCCGGACGAATTTGCAAAGGCGCTTTTCGGCGATGAAGATGAAGAGGAATAGAGAAAGAGGGATTATTTTGAAGCTTGTTTTGGCATCGCAGAATAAACATAAATTAGAGGAATTTTCAAGGATAATGAAACCGCTCGGAATTGAGGTAATATCTCAAAAAGATGCGGGTGTTTACGTAAACCCGGACGAAAACGGAACCACATTTGCACAGAACGCTATGATAAAGGCAAGAGCCGTATATGAAAAGTGCGGAGCTGTGGTAGTTGCCGACGATTCCGGAATATGCGTGGACGCACTCGGCGGTGAGCCGGGAATATACTCGGCGAGATACGGCGGAGATACAAGCATGACAGACAATGACAGGCTTGAGCTCCTTTTGAAAAACATGAAGGACGTCCCGGACGGCAAACGCGGCGCACACTTTGCCTGTGCCATTGCCTGTATTATGCCAAACGGTGACGAGATAGTAACAGAAAAGCACTGCTATGGCACAATAGCACATGAAAAGAGCGGTGACGGCGGCTTTGGCTATGACCCTATCTTCTTAGTTGACGGCAAGAGCTTTGCAGACATTCCGGGAGAGGAAAAGGACAAAATAAGTCACAGAGGACAGGCTTTAAGAGATTTTGCAGAAAAGCTTGAGGAATACTTAAATAAAAATAAAAACAAATAAAAATATATTAAAGGAGAATAAATAACGTGTTGACAAGCAAACAGAGAGCACAGCTCAGAGCAATAGCAAATAAAGAGGACACAATACTTCAGGTGGGCAAGGGCGGAATATCCGATACACTTATACAGCAGGTGGACGACGCTTTAACAGCAAGAGAGCTCATAAAGCTCAGAGCACTTGAAAACGCACCTGTTTTGGCAAGAGAAGCTGCCCAGGAGCTGGCTGAAAAGACAAATTCAGACGTTGTACAGGTTATCGGTACGAGATTTGTACTTTACAGAAAGAATAAAAAGAAACCTGTAATACAGCTTGTAAAAGAGTGATATAAAAAGGAATGATGAATAAATATGGCGAAAATAGCTGTATTTGGCGGTACATTTAATCCGATACATAACGGACATATAAAGCTTATAGAATCGTTTGACAGCGCTATGAACTTTGACGAGATACTTATAGTACCTACAAATATTCCGCCGCATAAAATTTCAAAATCCTTGGTGAGCGGTGAGCACAGAATGAACATGATAGCCGCCGCTGTAAAGGATATGCCAAAGGTAAAGCCGTGCGATATAGAATTAAAAAGAGAGGGTGCAAGCTACACCTTTGAAACTGTGCGTCAGCTAAAGGAGATTTATCCTGACGACAAGCTGTTTTTTATTGTGGGCAGCGATATGTTTTTGTCATTTGAAAAATGGCGCAATTTTGAGGAGATATTTGTGAATGTCACTGTATGCTCTGCCGCCAGAGAATACGGCGACTATGAAAAAATGCTTAAAAAAGCCCAAACATACAAGGAAAAGTATTCGGCTGAATGTGTCGTTATGAATTTCGATGTTTTAGAGCTCTCCTCAACCGATGTAAGACAGGCTGTATTTAATTTTGAGGAAATATCCTCTCTTGTGCCTGAGGCTACTCAGGAGTATATTTATGAAAACGCACTGTATGCGCCCGAATTTGTACACAGAGAGCTGATAGCGCTTTTAAAGGCAATGCTTAAACCGTCAAGATTTAAGCACAGCTTAAATGTCTCAAGGCGAGCAGTCCAGCTTGCAAAAATATTCGGCGGTGACATAAAAAAAGCATATACGGCGGGAGTGGCGCACGATATATGCAAGTGCATGGATATGACTCAGACAAAGGCGTGGCTTAGTATTTCCGGTGAAAAATACAGCGAGGTATTTTTGAACAGTCCTCAGCTATGGCACGCTGCGGCAGGAGCAAACTATTTAAAATATGAGCTTAAAATAGACGATGAGGACATCATAAACGCAGTTCGCTACCACACAAGCGCAAGGGAGAACATGAGCCGACTCGAACAAATTATTTACCTTGCAGACCTAACATCCGTTGAGAGAAATTATCCCGATATAGATGAAATGAGGGAGATTTCCGAAAAATCTTTGGAAGACGCCATGCTGTATGCGCTTAAATTTATAGTGGGAGATCTGGCAAAGAGGAACCTAGCTCTTTGCGAAGATACTGTAAAAGCGTACAACAGAGCGATTTTAAATACTTATGCAAAGTGATTTTAATATATTGTTAATACAGTTTTTGGATTTGTGAAATATATTATATTTACTTAAAGCGTTAGTTGGTGTAAAATAAAAAGACGACTTGTTTTTACAAAAAACGTCTTAAAATATTTTAAAGGTTTACGGAGGCTGCTATGAATAATAATGACAAGAACCTTAAACCCACAGGTTCAAATGGTTTGAAACCTGCTTCAAAAATGACAAAGAGAAGAAATATCGGTATAGCTTTGGCAGCTGCACTGATTGTGATATTCTCTGCCGTTGCAATAATTGCTTTTAATAACGGCAGCAATGAAAGCGTTAATTCTTCATCAGGTCAGTCATCATCAAATACCGAAAATTCGGACAAGATAGAACGCCCTGAAGAGGATCTTATTGATGTTTTGGTTGTCGGTGTTGACGCAAACGAGACTTTGACAGACGTTATTATTGTTGTAAGATATAACATCAAGGACGGTTCTGTTACAATGCTCCAGATACCTAGAGATACATATGTAGGTACGGAGTTCCCGACAGGTAAGATAAACGCAGTAAACGGTCATCCTCGTGCTAATGAGGAGGGACTCGAAACGCTTAAAAACGTCATTAACGAGACTATGTCTATCGATATAGACTATCATGTTGTATTTACAATTCCTATGCTCAGAACAATAGTTGACAAGATGGGCGGAGTTACTGTTGATGTTCCTGTTCCGATAGTTTGGTCTAACGGAAACCGTGTTGAAGAGGGCGTTCAGACACTTAATGGTGCTCAGGCAGAGATGTTTATGCGTTACCGTGCCGGATATGCTATGGGTGATATAGGCCGTGTAAATGCACAGAGACTCTTCTTTGACGGACTCTTTAACAAGGCAAAAGAACTCGGAAAATTAAAATGCTTCGGAATACTCACAGACGTATATTCAGATATTCAGACAGATATGCCACTCTTAAAGGCAGTTTCATTTGCAAACGCTGCATTTGATTTAGGTTCTGAAAATATCAAATACCTCATTCTTCCGGGTGAGGGAAGAAACGTAGACGGACTTTCCGTATATGTTATCTACTCCGATGAGCTCGAGGAGATGCTCAATGAGGAGTTTAAAGTGGAAGGCGAGGCACCTTATGTAGTTGATCTTCCATTCCCTGATGCTGACAGCGGAAGCTCATACAACAACGATAATGAGAGTACACAGAATAACAGCTGGTCAAATGAAGAGTATAGTTCTTCACAGACAGTAGAGGAAGAGGAGAGCTACAATGAAAGTAACTCTCAAACATCAACACCTTCTTCAAGCTCATCAACACCATCATCAAGTTCTTCACAGGCTACATCAGAGCCGTCATCTTCAGTGACTGAGCCATCATCTTCTGAAGAGACTGTTGAGCCGCCTGTATCTTCAAATGAAACTGCGTCCAACAGTACGGCAAATGAGGTTGTTGAAGAGAACGAATAATTTATAAACGGAGGAAAATACCGTGGAATCACTTCAGCTTGCTAAGAGAATAGCGGCTTTGCTTGACAGCAAAAAAGCTACAGATATAAAGGTAATTGAGATAAAAGAACTCAGCTCTTTGGGAGATTATTTTGTTTTGGCTTCTGCTTCAAACACATCTCTTACAAAGGCATTGTCCGATGAAATAGAGGAAAAGCTCTCTAAAGAGGACGGACTTGAGCCTAAAAGAATTGAGGGTTATCAGTCCGCTTCATGGATACTGCTCGACTACTATGATGTAATCGTGCACATATTCTATGAGGAGACACGTGACCTTTACTCGCTTGAAAAGCTTTGGGTTGACGGCAGAGAGATTGACATATCGGATATAATAAAATAAATAGTATTTTATTCAGCATATTTTTCGGGAGGGGAATTTTTTGAAATACAATTTTTCAGAGATTGAAAAAAAGTGGCAGGATAGCTGGGATGCCAGAAATGTTTTTGCCGCTACAAATGACTACACTAAAAAGAAATTCTATGCACTTGTAGAGTTTCCGTATCCGTCGGGAGCAGGTCTGCACGTAGGTCATCCAAGACCATATACTGCAATGGACATAGTTGCACGTAAAAAGAGATTACAGGGCTATAACGTGCTTTTCCCTATGGGTTGGGATGCTTTCGGTCTACCTACCGAAAACTATGCGATAAAAAATCACATTCACCCTGAGATAGTTACAAAGAACAATGTAGCACGTTTTAAATCTCAGCTTAAGTCTCTCGGTCTTTCTTTTGACTGGAACAGAGAGATAAATACAACTGACCCTGAGTACTTCAAATGGACTCAGTGGATATTCCTTCAGCTCTTCAAAAAAGGTCTTGCATACAAAAAAGAGATGTCCGTAAACTGGTGTACTTCCTGTAAGGTAGTTCTTGCAAACGAGGAAGTTGTAAACGGAGTATGCGAGCGTTGCGGCGGCGAAGTAGTACACAAGGTTAAGAGCCAGTGGATGCTCAAAATTACAGAGTATGCACAGCGTCTTATAGATGACCTTGATTTGGTTGACTACATCGACCGTGTAAAGGTTTCACAGAAAAACTGGATTGGACGTTCAACAGGTGCTGAGGTAAACTTCGGCACAACAGCAGGCGATATGCTTAAAATCTATACAACACGTCCAGATACACTTTACGGCGCAACATATATGGTAATCTCACCTGAGCACCCATATATAGAAAAATGGGCTGACAGAATTAAAAATATGGACGCTATCCGTGAGTATCAGCAGGCTGCTGCAAGAAAGTCCGACTTTGAGCGTACTGAGGTAGTTAAAGAGAAAACAGGTGTTAAAATTGACGGAGTTTGCGGTATCAATCCTGTAAACGACACAGAGATACCGATATTTGTATCCGACTATGTACTTATGACATACGGTACAAGTGCTAGTATGGCTGTTCCTGCTCACGATACACGTGACTGGGAGTTCGCTAAGAAATTTGAGCTTCCTATCATCGAGGTAGTAAAGGGCGGAGACGTTGAGAAAGAAGCATTTACCGACTGTGAGACAGGTATAATGGTAAACTCAGGCATACTTGATGGACTTTCTGTTGAGGAAGCTAAGAAAAAGATTATAGACTGGCTCTACGAAAACAAAAAAGGCGAGCCTAAGGTAAACTACAAACTGCGTGACTGGGTATTCTCACGTCAGAGATATTGGGGAGAGCCTATCCCGATAGTTGAGTGTGAGAAGTGCGGATTTGTACCGCTCGATGAGAGTGAGCTTCCGCTCAAACTGCCTAAGGTTGACTCATATGAGCCGACAGAAAACGGCGAGTCACCGCTTGCAGCAATGACAGATTGGGTAAATACAACTTGTCCTCACTGCGGAGGTCCTGCAAAGCGTGAGACAGACACAATGCCTCAGTGGGCAGGTTCTTCATGGTACTTCATGCGCTACTGTGACCCGCACAACAAGGAGGCACTTGCTTCAAGAGAGGCGCTCGACTACTGGCTCCCTGTTGACTGGTACAACGGCGGTATGGAGCATACAACTCTCCACCTGCTGTATTCACGTTTCTGGCACAAATTCCTCTATGACATCGGCGTAGTCGGAACACCTGAGCCATATAAAAAACGTACCAGCCACGGTATGATACTCGGCGAAAACGGCGAGAAGATGAGTAAATCAAAGGGCAACGTAGTAAACCCTGACGAGATTGTACGCGATTACGGCGCAGACACAATGCGTCTTTACGAGATGTTTATTGGAGACTTTGAAAAGACAGCTCCGTGGAATACAAACTCACTTAAAGGCTGTAAGAGATTTTTGGATAGAGTATGGGCATTGAGCGAAAAGCTTGATAACTCAGACGAGTACAGCGAAAAGCTCGAGAGAATTATGCACCGTACAATTAAAAAAGTCGGCGACGACATAGAGAACCTCAAGTTCAACACAGCTATTGCCGCTATGATGACACTTATCAATGAGTTCTACGATAAGGGCGTTACAAGAGGTGAGTACCGCACATTCCTGCAGCTGCTCAATCCGTTTGCTCCACATATCACAGAGGAGCTTTGGGAGATGCTCTCATATGGCGGCACAATGACAGACCAGAAGTGGCCTGAGTACGATGAGGAGAAGTGCAAAGACGATACAGTTGAGATTGCTGTACAGGTAAACGGTAAAATCAAAGCACGTATCAATGTTGCAGCTGACATCTCCAAGGACGATGCACTCAGTGCTGCTAAGGCTGACAGCGCCGTTGCACAGGCTATGGAGAACAAGACTGTTGTTAAGGAAATCTATGTTCCTGGCAAACT
>CALXEM010000097.1 GCA_944387335.1 uncultured Clostridia bacterium
TGAAATTGCTTTAGCGTCCATTATTTCGGCTTTCTGAGTGTACATCCGCCTTTACAGACACCTCCTTTTTAAAAATAAAAAAACCTATCTGCCGCAGGATGACAGATAGGTTCGATAAATCACAATGACTGCAAAAGGGCAAAGTACACCCATATGCTCAGAGTAAAACCGACCGCCTTGTCAGCCTCACGGGACTAACTTAAAGGTTGCCCAATTTATATTAAATAAATTATACAACGAAGGCGCGATTTTGTCTATAAAAAAACAGGATTTTTGTAATTTTGTATATTTAAATTATTTCCTATGTATAATAACGTAAAATAAGGTGTGATTTCATAAAAAATATGCCGAAAACCGTATTTAATAACGATTTTCGGCATATTAGAACGGGTGTTATTTATCTTCCTCGTCAGCCTCGGCAACAGTTGTGTCGTCTGTTTCGTCGTGTGCTCCGCAGCCGCAGCAGCACTCGTCACAGTCGTCGTAGTCGTATTCCTCGTCGAACGGGAACTCGTAGTCAGCATCGTTAAGCGCTGCGTGTTTTTTCTTTTTGTTCATGAAAGCGGCAAGTCCGATTGCTGCACCTGCAACTGCAACCAAAAGCGCTACGATAGCAATGATTGTACTGTTTTTCATAATTTTCAGCTCCTCTCAAATATACCCCTTTTTAAAACAGGGGATTTTTAAAATATGCTTTGACAAAAATTTTACGGTCAAAACACAGTTGTAAACAGTATAATTAAAAGTAAAACAGATATGCTGTTTACATAAATACAAAAGTACATGCTTTATGAATTTAATTATATCAAAGCATTGTTATTTTGTCCATTAAAACGGAATAAAAACAAGTATGACTTATAAAATATTGTAAATAAAACCGCCCTGCTGCAATTTTTAACTTACAGCAGGGCAACTTTGTTTTAATTTAACTTGAATATACTAAACGTATAAATTTAATTATTCAAGATTTAATTTGTTTTTAAGCATGTAGTGCGAAACAAGATAGAATACTATTCCGAGAATTGTGTATACAATCAGTGATGCACATAATATAGTCTGTAAAAATGATGTGAGTTCCTGTGGTGTGGTTATTACAAAATTATTGGTAATTCCGAGGACTGTAAGCATAATTGTGCTTACAAGCTGCATTACCATATATATTCCTATATAAGCTGCAAATGAGCCGGCTACCTTATGACCGTTGAAGAGCTGGCCGAGGGAAATAGCACAGTAAATCATCAAAATAGATGTTACAAGAGCAACAATAGCATAGAGAATCATCTCGATAAATACGCATGTTGCCGCTGAATTTAACTCCAACAGGTCTATATAGTAGAAGAACTCGTTAAATCCGTCTGCTATGTTTCCGATAAGCCCTTTCTCAAAAGCAAGAATGAATACGGAGAGGATTGAAACAAATACACTGAGTACAGTCCAAATAGATGATACTATGAGTTTTGAAGCGATGAGGGCGCTCGGATTTACGGGGAGAGTAAACATCAGATAGCCCTCATCCTTCATCAGGTTTTTATAAAACCTTTGTATCATTATAAGGTATGTAATAACGAACATTGCGATTATGATAAATACATACAGCAAAATGCTCAGTATTCTCGGAATACCGAATGCAAAGGTATCGGTTGTAAATGTAAACAGAATTTTGTTGATAAAGGTTACAACTATAACCGCGAGATACAAGGGCAGTATTGTTCTGCCTGTGGCTTTAAATTCATATTTAATAAGCTTATTTAGCATTTGAATACCTCCCTGAATAAATCGTCTACTGATTTACCATTCTGTTCTCTTATTTCATCTACCGATGAGTGCAGGACTACATTTCCCTTTGAGATGAATACAACTTCGTCGAGTACCTGCTCTATATCGGCTATAAGGTGTGTGGATATAATTACTGTGGCGTTTGTGTCATAGTTTGAGATGATTGTGTTGAGTATGTAGTCTCTTGCCGCAGGGTCAACTCCGCCTATAGGCTCATCCAGCAGATACAGTGAGGCTTTTCGGCTCATTACAAGGATAAGCTGTACCTTTTCCTTTGTACCCTTTGACATTGTCTTTATCTTGGCGGATGTGGTGATGTCGAGTCTTTCGAGCATATCCACTGCGCGCGCTCTGTCAAAGTCTGCATAAAAATCCTCAAAGAAGTCGAGTACGTCGCAAACTCTCATCCAGTCGCTGAGATATGTTCTTTCAGGCAGGTAGGATACAACTGCTTTTGTCTCGATACCCGGCAGATTGCCGTCAACTCTTATCTCGCCCTCGCTTGGCTTTAAAAGACCTGCCGCCAATTTAATAAGGGTTGTTTTTCCGCTTCCGTTAGGTCCTAAAAGTCCGATTATTTTGCCTTTGGGAAGCTCAAGGGACACTTCTGCCAGCGCTGTTTTTGCACCGAATACCTTTGTAAGGCGTTTACACTGTAAAATAGGCTGTGTCATTTCTCTAATCATTCCTTCCTCAAATTTTATAAGTTTTATTCATTGGTATTTGCTTTTTGTTTTACAAATGAGATTATCTGCGAGGCGTTAAAGCCCAGCTGATACATCTTTTCAAAAAACTCGTCTGTCTGTTTAGACGCCAAATCAGATTTTAGTTTTTCTATTATCTCGGTTTCCTCCGTGATATATCTTCCGTTGGTTCGCTGAGAGTAAACTAAACCGTCGCGTTCAAGCTCTGACAAGGCTTTCTGCATCGTGTTCGGATTGACTGAAGCCTGCTGCGCCATGTCTCTGACTGAGTCGAGCTTTTCGCCCGGATAATATATTCCCGCGGCTATGCGGCGCTGTATTTCCTCTATCAGTTGGAGGTATATCGGTCGGTCATTTTTTAAGTCCCATGCCATTTAATCACTCCTTACTGTATTATTGTACTACTGTACTATTGTATTACTGCCTTAATACAATAGTAGAACTAAAAACATTATTTGTCAATAGGATTTAAAAAATTTTTTTAGAAAAGTGTTGCGTTTAGGGTGTGCTTTACGTCATATTTAGTGTATAGAGCAAAAGGAAAAATAAAACAGTGAAAAACAGGAAAGGGGGCGGAGCGCATGGGCGAATTTGAAAAGCTGTATGAGAAATACAAGCAGGACGTTACAAATTACCTGTATTTTCTCACAAAGGACGTACAGCTTACACAAGAGCTTTTGCAGGAGACATTTTTAAAGGCGTCGATAGGCATAATTGCGTTCCGCTCAAAGAGCAGTATTAAGACATGGCTTTTTTCGATAGCGAAGAACTGTTATCTTGATACTGTGCGAAAAAAACAGCCGGATATACAGTACGACGATGAAATTCTTTTAAGTGCGGGCATTATTTCCGACAGCTTTGTGGAGCGTATAGAAAACATGGACATACTCGAAAGGCTTTTTAAAAGCCTTGATGAAAAGCTAAAGTTTACGGTTGTAAAGCGAAGCTGCGGATATTCGTTTAAAGAGATAGCGAATGAACTTAAAATATCCGAAAGCTCCGCTAGGGTTTTATATCACAGAGCAGTAAAAAAGCTCAAAAATACTGCGGCGTCAGAGAAGATAGAGCCGTGAAAGGAGAGGGTTTGAATGAAAAAGCTTGATTGCAGCATTATATGCGACCTTATACCGCTTTGCCGTGACGGAGTGGCTTCACAGGCGAGTGAGGAGCTTGTAAAGGAGCACATACTCACCTGTGAAAGCTGTAGAAAAGAGTACTATGATGATATGTCGGCGAGCGATTTAACATCAGACGGCGAGGAGCTAAAGCTAGCGGAAAAGGACGATAAAAAAATTATAAAGGCAATACGCATGCAGACTGCCAAGATATTGACTGTACTTTTAATTATAGGCGCTGTGATAGGCGTTGCGATTACGTCGGGCTTCGGTGTGTTTTTTAACTTTACAATAATGCCGCTTATAGGACTTATCTCCTATTTTATATTAAGACCTCGGTTTTATATCGCGCCGCTCTCCGTTGCGTCTATGGCGCTTGTATATGGGGCGTTTGCCGGAGACTTTATGACGTATGCACCGTACGCGCTGATTTATATGTGGCTTATAATGATAGGTTATTTTGTGGGATTTCTCTTCAGATTTGCGTTTTTTGGAAAAGAGGAAGAGCATAAAAAGGCGCGCTTTTGCGGAACAAAGATGCTCATAGCCGTCGGCATACTCTGTGCTGTTCCGATACTGATGTACATTTATGCGGTGATTTCAAGTAATTTATCTATGTGAGCTGAGAGTGGAAGGAAGTGCGGGATATGAATAAAATTTCTAAAAAGTCGATTGCTTTTAGGATAGCGGCAGGGGTAGTAGGCGTATGTATTATAGCTGTCTGCGCAATGGTGACAATGTCGTATACAGGGAATCCTGTTTCAAAGTTTATTGCAAAATATCAGGCGATAAAATTTGTTGACGAAAGCATTCAGTTTGAAGATTATGATTTAGATGTTACGGATATTCAATATAACCGGCAGTTTAAAGGTTATGATGTGACTTTTCAAGATAAGACCTCACAGGACGTCAGGTTTTCAGTTACATGCGACTGGATTACAGGCTATCTTAATGACGATTACTACTATATGGTTACCCAAAGAAACAGCGTTGCCGAACGCTTGGAAGATGAACTTGAGGAAGCTGTAAGACCTTTAATTGAAAAGACAGCAGAGAACAGCGGACTTGAAGTGGGGGATTTGTATATTATATCGCTTCAGGGATATTTTTACGGAAACGGAATGGAGGAGGGGCATATTATCCCACCTTTGAATACACCGTATTCAAAAGAACTCTCACTGGAGGGGGACTATTATGTGAGCTTCTCGTCCCCAAAAGATATGAACGCCCGTGAAATGGCTGACACTATAACTGATTTTTACAATAAACTCACTGATAACGGATTTTTAATGAATAATATGTGGTATGAATTTTACATGCCGAATGATGTTGTGAGAATATTTACATCTATTTACGGAATAAATGACAAACTGGCAGATAAAATAGAACGCTGTATGAACGGAGAAACCTTTTCTGACATGAGTGTTATATCTGACAGTATGATAGAAAAACAGGAGCAGATAGACAAAGAAATAGACGAAAAACTTGGTATATAGATTTATTCTACATATAAAAGTAACTTGGCGGTGATAAAAATGAAGAAAAAGCTTTCTAAAAAATCGCTTGTTTTGAGAATAGCTGCGTGTGTTTTAGGCGTTGTAATTATAGGGTTTTGCATAGCTGTCACGATGTCTTATACTGGTAATCCAGTATCGGAGATGATAGCTAAAAGAAATGCTGAGAAAAATATATACAACGATATATTTTTAGATGGATATGACTTTTACGTTAAAGATGTGAAATATTCCAAAGGTGAATACACCGTTATTTTTCAGGATAAGAACATCATGGACGCCAATTTCTCAGCATACTGCAACAGTGTAGGAGAATATACAGGAAACGACTTTATTCAGTCAGTTGATCAACGTGGAGCCACCTATAGAAGATTATCCGAAGAATTAAAAAAAGATGCCATGACAGTTATAAAGCCGATAGCTGAAAGCAAAGGCTTAAAGTTAGGTGAGTACTCATGTGCATATCCTGATATGTACTATTATGACGGTGAATTTCAGGAGGGCAGCACTATGTTGCCGCCTTGGGATACACCGTATTCAAGAGAACTCGGTATTGAGGCAAATTACAGTATAGATTTCTCTTCTAAAAAAGATTTGAGCGTTCAGGAAATGGCTGACATTATTATGCAAGTATATAATAACCTTATTCAAAATGGCTTTTTAATTGATGATAGTATATGGGCATCGTTTGAATTTTCTGATAAACGCATTATGATATATACAGAAAAGGACAGCATAGACGAAAAGCTTGCTGAAAAAATTGAACACAGTATGAAGTACGCAGATGGAACAGTTATAGACGGAGTATCCATTACTATAGAAAACGGTGTTTAAACAATATAATATAGTAAACAACTTGGCGGTGATAAAGATGAAGAAAAAGCTTTCTAAAAAATCGCTTGTTTTGAGAATAGCTGCGGGGGTTTTAGGTGCTGCAATTATAGTGCTTTGCATAGATGTTACAATGTCGTTTACGGGAAATCCTGTATCGATGCTTTTAGCTAAAAATGCCGCTGTGAAATATGTAAATGAAAAGTACTCCGAGCACGACTTGGAGGTACAGCGAGTGTACTATAACTTTAAATTCGGAGAATACGGTGTGGAGATGCAGGACAAAAATTCAATGGATGTAAACTTCACCGTAAACTACAAAAACTCCGATACGCCTTTGACCGATGACTATGGATATATGGTGACAGAAAGAGGCAGGACGCTGGCTCGTATTGAAGAGGAGGCGGGCGAGGAGATAAAGCCGTATATGCAGGCGTTTGCCCGCGAAAACTCTATTGAACTGTATGACGGCGCAAGATGTTTTGTGTATTTTACAACTGTGGTGGAGCAGGATGAAATTCCGCCGCTGAATACTCCGTTTTCCAAGGAGCTGGGACTGAAAGGCGAAGTGTTTGTCGATTTTAAATCGGACAGCGACATGGACGCAAACCGTATAGCGGATATAACGGAGGGTGTTTACACAACACTTGTCGATGAAGGATATGCTGTTGTTAAGGTATCGGTGCACATCGAGATGCCGAGCAGGAAAATATCGGTATCGGCTGAGGAAAAATTTATAAACGATGATTTGGCTGAGAATATAGAAAAGCTGATGAATGACGATGACGCATTTATTGAGGGAATGTATGTGTTTGTGGAAGATGACATAGTGACACAGGATACACAGAGTAAATAATTTATATAAAAAAGGACGGATTTTAAAATCCGTCCTTTTTATCAGCTTTCTGCTCCGTATGCCACGAGCGGGTCGCCCTTTGATACGCCGAGTGATAGGGTAAAGTACATTATCTCGGCGTCAAATTCTGCTGTGTATTCCTTTATCAAAACTTTCTGCGCTGTGTAGAGCTTGCCCAAAACATCTCCCTTTTTTACCTTTTGCCCCTCGTGAACAAGCGGAAACCACAAGCCGCTGTCGCACGCCTCGTCATAGACATTTTTGGTAAATTCGCGCTGAGCTGTTTTTTCGCCGCTGTATGTATCCGGGAGGTCAAGTATGCTGAGATGTGCCGCAAGCTCTTTTAAATTTTTTACGCACTCGGATACTTCACTCTCTGACCACACGCCCATTCCGCCGCGCTCCAGCAGAAGAGACGGAATACCCGTTATTGCCGCGTAGCTGTAAAGTCCGTTTTTGGCGCGGGAGGCAACTCTGAGAGATACAGAGATTTTTTCGGCAGCAGCTTTTGCCTTTTGGCGCACGCTTTCGTCTACAATTTCATCGACAGGGAAGAACAAAAGCGGCGTAATCTTTTCGTTTATGTCGGCGCTGTGCAGATCAATTAAAAAGTCAGCGCCCTTGTACAGGTGTTTCTGCACGGCACGCGCAATTAGAGCGGATTTGTCGGTGGAACTTCGATCTGCGGGAAAGGCTCTGTTTAAGTTTATGCCGTCCTCTGGGACAGTCTGCTTTGAGCCTGTGAAAAATCCCGATGTATTTACTATCGGAACAGCCGTTATACTGCCGTGCATGCTGTCTGCGTCGAGCTCTGAGAGAAAGGCGTACAGAGCCAGTATGCCAACATATTCGCACCCGTGAACGCCAGCGGTTATCACAAGGTGTTTGCCGCTGTGCTTTCCCTTTACAGTGTAGGCGGTTATGGGTTCAAAGCCGGATATCGGGATTTCGGTTTGGATACAGCTTTTTGGCAGTTCGGATATTTTATCAAATAATGTTGTGCTCATTATATACATCGACCTTTCTGTTTTTTTGGTTAGTTAAAACTAACTATATTTTAATTTTAAATTATGAATATGTCAATGTATAAATAAAAATAAACCCGCCCGAGTAAAACTCTGACGGGTAAAAATTTGAGGTTAGGTTATCTCTTATCTCTCGATATATGCGTCGATGAGCCTTAATGTGTTGAAAGCTCCGTCGAGGTGTGAGCGCTCGTAGCCGTGGGAGGCGTAGACACCTGCTCCTATAAGTGCGTGGCGTATATCGTAGCCCGCTCTCAGAGCCATATCGGCGTCAGAACCGTAAAACGGATATACGTCTGCGGCGTAGTCAATGTCATTTTCCTTTGCCGCCTTTATGAGCGCTGAAACCATGTGGTAGTTGCTCGGACCTGAGGAATCCTTAACGCAGATTGACACCTGATGTTCCTTGCAGGTTAGTCCCTCGCCGACACAGCCCATGTCAACGCACAGAAATTCCGTAACATCATCCGGTACAGATGATGCTCCGCCGTGGCCTACCTCCTCAAATACTGTTATGTGCACATAGGTGCAGCGTTTCGGAGTTTTATTCTCGTCTTTGAGCATTTTGGCATACACAAGCAGTATTGCAACGCTGAGCTTATCGTCGAGAAAACGGCTCTTTATATATCCGCTGTCCGTTATAACTGTGCGCGGGTCTGCAAATATATAGTCTCCTGTCTCAATGCCGAGCTTTTGTGTATCCTCCTTTGAAAAGACCTTTTCATCGATTACAACCTCGACGGTGTCAAATGTGCGCTTTTCGGTGGAGTAGTTTTCGTTTACGTGAGTTGATGCGTTCACAAGCTGAAATGTTCCGCTGTATTTTCTGCCGTCTCGTGTGAGGATTGTGCAGTTTTCCGCCTCGGCGTTGTTTGGATTTAGTCCGCCTATTGCCGTTACCTTAAGTCTGCCGTCAGGCTTTATAGCCTCTACCATTGCGCCGAGAGTGTCTATATGCCCCGAGAGCAGTACAGCTTCGTCGCTCTCTCCGCCAAGGTACACGGTCACGCCGCCCTTGTTTGTTCTGACAGGGGAGTAGCCGAGCTCTTTGAGATAGTTTGTTACATAGTCTGCCGCATCGTCTGTATAGCCTGTCGGGCTGTCTATCGCCATGAGCGCCTTTATCTGTTTTGCTATTTCATCTTTATATTTCTGTGTAAATGATGTCACCTGCGTCTACCGTTCCTTTCGGGATTAGTCCTCTTTTTTGATTATTTTTATAATTTCACCGACATACATTATATGATAGTCCTTGTCGGGGTATGATTCCTGGCACACGTCCTTGTCGATAAAGCAGCTTTCATCAAACTGCTGGCGGTAAAGCTTTCTGCACACTATTGTGAGCTTTGCCTCCTCAAAGCACGGAGCACCGCTCTCGTCGTACTCGTTAAAGCCGCATTTTGCTATTTTATCCTCGTCTTTTCCTGATGTTCTGCCGCAGTATGTAAGCTTGTCCTTATATGAGTCGTCGAAAAAGCTTACGGAAAAGGTGTCGGCGGAGTCAATAAATCCGAGTGTGTGGCGCTGAGGTCTTACAACGACTGACATTACGTTTTTACCCCACATAACACCGTAAAAGCCCCAGGCAATTGTCATTGTATTGCTTTTGCCGTCCTTTTTTGCGCTTAAAAGCGCCCAGTCCTTGGCGAGAGTTGAAAACGGGTTTTCGTTAAATTCATAAGGTGCAATTTCTTTGAATGACATATTTGTTCCTCCTTAAAAAATGCTGTTTGTATTTGAATTTGTGTACCATGTCGGTACAGTGTTTTGCATATTGTCGTACCACTCGAGTATTTCCTCAGCCTGGCGGCGCATTGTGTCAATTTCGCCTTCGCCGAACGGAATTGCCCAGTACAGAGATGACAGCGTGTTGCTCGAAATATACAGTGCGAGCAGTTTCCAAAACTTTTGCGGTACATCATTGTCAAAGTAACCGTTTACCATACCAGATGCAAATAAAGGTGATTTTTGCGCGCACCACACGATACGATTAAATTCCTCCCACGGGTCGCCGTAATCGTTTCGGTTAAAGTCAATGATGTAAAGCTTGCCGCTTTTGTCTATCATCATGTTTCCGATATGGTAGTCCCCGTGCTGATAGGTCTGCGGTCTGTCCTTGAGCAGATGGCGGTTATTGTTTATGTAGTTTATGAACGCCTGTCCGTTTTCATACTTGAGAGGACACTCGGTGTATTTTTTGATTTTATAATCCATCTTACGGTTAAAGCGGCTTTCCCAGTCCTCCTGCGTTTTGGGAGCGTGTATGGAGTGAATTTTTTGCAGAATACGCCCCGCCTCAATGCCGTAAGAATATTGCTGTGTATCCGAAAGTGTGGAAATGACCTCATCGGCGTCAGTGCCGTCAATCCAGATTTGAAGTGAATAAACGCCTTCATCACATATGCCGAATTCCAGCGGCTGACACATTGGCACGCCGAGTGACGATATCTTTTTCATCATGTCAAATTCGGCTTTCTTTGAGTCGTATTGCTCGATGACAGAGACACGCAAAAGGTATTTTTTCCCGTTTTCATCTGTGACACAGTATTTATTGTCATCTGACCAGCCCTTGTTAATAGGTTCTTTTACGTTAATTTTAATTTGTGGCATAATTTTCTCCTAACTAAGGTAGCTGGGTTTATACTGCCCAAAATAAAAATGATTCAATTTACAGTTAATCTCTCGGCATTCCGTCGCGGTATTTCTGCATGAGCTCTTTAAACAGCTCGGCAGGTGTAGGCGGAGTCCATGTTATAGCGTTGGCGCCTGCGTCTATCGTTTCGAGTATGCTCGACGGTGTAGGTCCGCCTGTTGCGATTATTGCCGCTTCTGGAAATTCCGAGCGTATTTTATGTACAAGTTCAGGTGTCTTTGCCGCCGCGGAGACGTTTAGTATACTTGCACCCGCCTCAAAACGTGATGCTATATCGCCTTCGCGTGCAACTGTTATTACAATTGGTATATCTATATGCTCGTTTACGTCGCGTATGCTTTCATTGGTTGTCGGATCGTTTAATACTACTCCGATAGCGCCCTGATATTCGGCGTCACGCGCTATGTTTGTAACTCTCTCGCCGCGTGTTGTACCGCCGCCGACTCCCGCAAACACAGGAATGTCAGCCGCGAGCATAACAGCCTGAGTTATAAGCGGCTGAGGTGTAAACGGATAAACCGCCATTACAGCGTCGGCGTTTATATTGCGTATTGTGGCTATATCTGTGGTAAAGACTATCGACTTTATTCTCTTGCCAAAAATAATTATTCCACTGGCGCGGCGAATTTCCTCGGGGACATGCACCATGTGCTTTCTGAGTATACCGTCAAATTTAGGTATCATCTTTCCCATTATATTTATCATCCTTTCCTGTGAATTTATATTCGGCGTATTTTAATACGTTTAATTATGTATACGACGTGTTTTTCTATATTTTATCACAAAAAATATGGCGCTGAAATATAATATATGTATTTTTATTTTAAGCTTTTGTAAACATATAAGGAGAAAATGAATATATAAAATGTATCTTTATGCTTAAAAATACATTAAATTATACGGCATAAAGCCTATAATGTGCATAAAATTAAATAAAAATGAAGAAAGTTTCAAAAATCACTTGATTTTTATTTTAACGAATGTATAATAATAAATATGAAATGCATAAATATGAAAGAGGGAGAATGAAATATATGAAAAAGTATAACAAAGTTGTTTTGGCATATTCCGGAGGACTTGATACATCAATAATTATTCCGTGGCTTAAGGAGAACTATTCCTGCGAGGTAATTGCCGCTGTTGCTGATGTCGGACAGGGTGATGAGCTGGACGGCCTTGAGGAAAAAGCTATAAAGACAGGCGCTTCCAAGCTTTACATAATGGATCTTACAAAGGATTTTGTAGAGGACTTTATTTTCCCTACACTCAAAGCAGGCGCTGTATATGAAAACAAATATCTGCTCGGAACATCTTTTGCACGTCCTATCATTGCAAAGAGACTTGTTGAGATTGCAAAGGCTGAGGGCGCAGATGCCATTGTACACGGCTGTACAGGAAAGGGAAATGACCAAGTTCGTTTCGAACTTACAATAAAGGCATTCGCACCTGAGATGGACATCATCGCTCCGTGGAGAATCTGGGATATCAAATCAAGGGAAGATGAGATTGAATACGCTGAAAAGCACAACATTCCGCTTAAGATAACAAAAGAGACAAACTACTCAAAGGATAAAAACCTCTGGCACCTTTCTCACGAGGGACTCGACCTTGAGGACCCAGCAAACGAGCCTATGTACGACAAAATCCTTGAGATGGGCGTATCCCCTGAGAAAGCTCCTGATGCTCCTGAGTATGTGACAATTTCATTTAAAGAGGGTATTCCGACAGCGATTGACGGCGTTGAGATGGACGGTATTTCCATAATCAAAACTCTCAACGAAAAGGGCGGCAAAAACGGTATAGGTATAGCTGATTTGGTTGAGAACAGACTTGTCGGCATGAAATCCCGTGGCGTATATGAAACTCCGGGAGGAACTATCCTTTACCACGCTCACGATGTTCTCGAGTCAATCTGCCTTGACAAGGCTACACAGCATTACAAACAGCAGGTTGCTTTAAAATTTGCAGATATTGTATATGACGGACAGTGGTATACACCTCTGCGTGAGGCGCTCTCTGCATTTGTTGACTGTACTCAGAAAACAGTTACAGGCGATGTAAAACTCAAGCTCTATAAGGGCAACATCATAAATGCAGGCGTTACAAGCGACTACTCACTGTATTCCGAGGAGATTGCAACATTCAGTGAGGACGATGTATACGACCAGATGGATTCACAGGGCTTCATCAACCTGTTCGGACTTCCGATTAAAGTAAAAGCTATGCTCGACGCAAAACGTGAGGAGAAAAACAGCGTCAAATAATTAGATATTGGTTGCGGCTGTGTCCCTGCCCTTGTTTTTCTAAAGGGCGGGGACATAATTTTTATTGAAAGGAATGAGTATTGATATATGAAGATGTGGGCAGGCAGATTTCAAAAGGAAGAGGACAAGCGTGTAAACGATTTTAACTCCTCTATTTCATTTGATATGAGAATGTATAAGCAGGATATAGCCGGCTCGTGCGCACACGCAGAAATGCTCGGGAAATGCGGAATTATACCGCAGGAGGGTGTCAAAAAGATACATGACGGCTTGCAGTCAGTTTTAAACGACATAGAAAACGGCAGTCTCGAGTTTGATATGGAGGCTGAGGATATCCATATGTTTATCGAGGCTGAGCTGACTGCCCGTATTGGTGACGCGGGAAAACGTCTGCACACAGCCAGAAGCAGAAACGACCAGGTGGCGCTTGACATAAGAATGTATTTAAAGGATGAGATAAATTCAATTATGCCGCTTGTAAAGGAGCTTTTGGGTGTTTTGTGCGACAAGGCTTCACAGCACACAAATACGGTAATGCCGGGATATACGCATTTGCAGAGGGCACAGCCTGTTACGTTTGCGCACCATCTAATGGCATATGCGCAGATGTTCATGCGCGATATAGGCAGACTTGAGGACACATTTGACAGAATGAATGAACTACCGCTTGGAAGCTGCGCTTTGGCGGGTACGACTTATCCGATTGACCGCTTTATGACAAGTGAACTGCTCGGATTTAAAAAGCCGACTTCAAACAGCCTTGACGGTGTGTCAGACAGGGATTTCTGCTTGGAGCTTTTGAGTGCGCTGTCAATTCTGATGATGCACATGTCACGTTTTTCCGAGGAAATAATAGCTTGGTGTTCGTGGGAGTTTAAGTTTATAGAACTAGACGACGCCTTTGCAACGGGCTCGAGCATTATGCCGCAGAAGAAAAACCCCGACATAGCCGAGCTTGTTCGCGGAAAGACAGGACGCGTTTACGGTGACCTTATGAATTCGCTTACAATGCTAAAGGGAATAAGTCTTGCATACAACAAGGATATGCAGGAGGACAAGGAAGCCGTATTTGACGCTGTGGATACGGTGAAGATGTGTCTTACCACGTTTATTCCGATGATAGATACAATGAAGGTGCTTAAAGACAACATGAGAAACGCGGCGGCAAAGGGCTTTATAAACGCGACCGACTGCGCGGATTATCTCACTAAAAAAGGAGTGCCGTTCAGGGACGCTTACAAGATTACGGGAGAGCTTGTAGCTGTGTGCATAGAGAAAAATCTGACGCTTGAAACATTGCCTATTTCCGATTACAAGTCAAAGAGCGATGTGTTTGAGGGCGACATATACAGCGCAATATCGCTTGAAACGTGCGTGAACGCCAGAACATCATACGGCGGTCCTGCGCCTGAGTGCACTTCAAAGCAGATTGAAGAAGTAAGAGAATTTCTGAAAAAGTAAAAATTTATCCCCGCTGAGAGTTAATTTCAGCGGGGAATTTGTTGTTTTTGGAAGTACGGAAAATATATGCAGATTAAATACAGCAAAGTATTACTCTGCAATAGTTAAAGACAATAAAACTGACGTTTTAGTATAATTTATGTTTCTTTTTTAAAAAAAGTTTTTTTAAAAAATCAATAGAATGAAATATAAAAAAATTATAAAATAAAAGAAGATGTAAATAGATTATGGAGGATGTTTTCCAATGTATAAAAATTCTTTTATGAAAAGGGCGCTGTCGGTTTTACTGGCGGTTTTGATTTTGCCGCTGAATTTATTTGCTCAGACGGTTTTTGCGTCTGACAATCAGCTGAATACCGCATTGCTTGACTATTTAAAAGAGGCATACGGTGAAGAGACCGCAGTGGCTTTGAGCCAAAATCTTCTGCAAATGGGTCTGATAGATGAGAACGGAAATTTCAGATCTTATCAAGTCGAGTACAATGACAAACAGATGTCGTTGGACGAGATGAAAGAAATCCTCAATGCCGACAATGTTGATTTGACTCAATCCTGTAAAGTTGACGGACAGGAAATCACATTGGGAGATTTAAAGACAATTATCGGCATTGAAGAAGAATTAAGCCGAATAGAGAGCACGTATTTTTCGGATGACGTGGAGATGACTCAGGAGCATCAGGATATGCTTAATTCTTTGATTGCTCAGCTTTCTGAAAACGGAGTGGATTTTTATACTCAGCCAACTGACGAGCAGGATAATGCTGCAATGGCGCTGGGATATAAAAGCCAGTTGGCAAGAATAAGCGTAACAGCAAGCGATGTTAAGGTAAATCAAGGTGACACAGTAACCTTTACTTTTAATCTGTCAAAAGCTCTGGATTATGCCGTGTCATTTGATTATACTACATTGGACGGTTCTGCAGCAGCCGGAAAACATTACGTAGCTGCGAGCGGAACGGTTACATTTGCACCGCAGGAAACACAGAAAACAATAACAGTTAAAACAAATGCAGTCAATAATCTTGCGGGACAAAATGCTTCGGCAGAACAGTATCGTACAGACCGCTGGGAAGGCACGAGAAACTTTTTAATTAAATGCTATAATCCTAAAAATATTCTCTTTGACTCCGATAAGAACAGTATGAGTCTGAAAGTAAATATCAACGGAAACTATGATTATGATGTTTACTTTATGAACGGAAACCTCATACATATTTCTGATAAATATAACGCGGAGCCGGGAAATGACGGCTGGGGAAACAGGGGGTCCGCTGAATATTGCTCCATTGGTGAGATTTACAAATCGATATCCAAATATTTCGGAAAGCGCCCTGAGTTACACTGTACCGTTTGTACAAAACGGTATTGATTTCAGAGAATACGTAAGGGAAGGTCTTGTCACCCATTTCTATTCATCAGTAACATATTATCCAGGTGTAAAAGGAAAGATATATTTAGCTGTTCCCGGTACAAACTCTTTAAACAGCGGAAATACAAATATTGTAGCTCAATCGTCAACAATAAACGATTCTAAAATGTCATTGAAATACGATCTTTCATCTATTAAATCAAAGCTGTTAAGCGCAGATAGCTTGACTTTCGGATACAACATAGGTCAAGATGATTATTTAGGCAACTATTTTTATAATGAAGGCGATTTCCTTTACGAAAAGGACTTTTCCGTTGTGGATGTCACCGCTCCGTCCGGAACATATTATCCGGGAGATGTTGTGCCTATCACGATTACATACAGCGAGCCTGTTGTAAACGCATGGGGAGAAACATTTGTTACAATATCCGGAACAAATATTAACTCTTCGGCTGCAAACGAGACAAGATCTTATCAGCACACATTTTTATACACGGTACCGGAAAATCCGACTGCCAATATACAGATTTCCGGATTGTCCGCTAGAAGATTTTATGCTGAATGCTGGTGGATGTCCAGCGAAATAAAGAAATACACCGATACAACTTCCAGAACGATAGAGGGAGTAACCTTATCAAAGGAAAGCGTACAGAATACATTTACTTCTGTAAGCGTTGATAAAGATGTATATTCTCCGAAAGAAAACACAGCGAATATTACAGTTAATATAGACAAGGAATTTTCACAGTGGCTTGAACAGGGCGAAGAATATAAAAGAGTAAAAGCTTCGATTGACGGAGGAAAAACTTTTATTGATCTTTCGCTTTCTGGCGACGGGGCAACTATGACAGGCTCGGCTATTTTGCCTGAATATTTAGATGAACAAAATCACAGTATGCGCGTTGAACTCTATGTGGACGAAAGCTGCATATTGGGCAAATACGATGACTTTACTGTTGAACCTGTCGTATTCGTAAAAGAGAGCGATATGTCGATTGATTATCCGGGTGAGTGGCCGTCCGGAAAAGAGGATGTTGTTTATCTTACAGCTGATACGTCGACACAGCTGAAATATTCCTATACCGGAAACGCAACATATCCTGATTTTGAGTGGAGCAGTAATAACCCTGAGATTGCTCAGATTAGTGAAGACGGAACAATTCTCCCTGTAACGGCAGGAGAGGTTACATTCACGCTGACGGCGACAAATGCCGATAAATGTGCTGAAAAAAATGTTTCTCTTCAGACAAGGACAATTACAATTTCGCCGGGCGGAGAGCCTGCTCTAACGATACCGAGCGATTTGAGCAAAATATATGTTGTACAGGGCAATGACGCAAAGTTATTCTGGTCAACAAATGTAATTTATAAAAATCAGAATGATATAACTCCTCCTGTATCGACATATTTTACAGTTAAATTATATGAGGGTTATCTTGAAGATAATGAACTTGCCTCTCAGACACCGCTTAAAACATATACGGACAGCAGTGAATATCCTCTGTGCGACGTTACTTCCTTTGCTATTCCAAAAGAAGATATAGATAAAATATCGGTAAATAATGAACCGAGCTATACAGTTACAGTGCAGGTTAAGCATCCTTTGAATAACAGTATTTTAACTGCAAAGGCATATATAATTGTAAATTCTCCTGCAGCCGTTGTTAAAATGGAAAAGCCGACAAATATATATCTGCTTGATAACTGCGAAAGTATACCTGTAAAATGGGATCTCACTCATTTTGACAGCAAAAATGAAGGCGAATTTGAATTTACAGTAACAAGAAACGATACGCTTATCAAGGAAAGTGTAATAACATACGATCCGCAAACCGGATTTAATTTTGGAATGGAGCAGGCAGGCGACGAGGCATCGTATACAGGACATTACGATATTCCTATAACACAAGTAAGCGACGGAACACTTTACGATTTATATACGGTAAACGTTAAAGCAAAAAATAAAAATGAATCGACATGGTCATACGATTCTTTGATTTTCTATGTCTATAACCGCAATGCGCTTGATATTGTTGTGGATTCACAAAAGCAGGACGACATATATATGAGCAATGTTGCAGA
>CALXEM010000098.1 GCA_944387335.1 uncultured Clostridia bacterium
GAGAGCTATCCGCTTACACTCGGTTCCAACCAGTTCATCCCAGGATTTGAGGATCAGATCGTAGGACATAACGTTGGCGACGAGTTCGATGTAAACGTTACATTCCCAGAGGATTATCAGGCAGAGAACCTTGCAGGCAAACCTGCTGTATTCAAAGTTAAAGTAAACGCTATCAAAACAAGAGAGCTTCCTGAGCTTGACGATGATTTTGCAAAGGATGCAAGCGAGTTTGATACAGTAGCTGAGCTCAAAGAGGACCTCAAAAAGAAAATAGCTGAGCGCTATGAGGCTCAGGCACAGGACGAGGTTGAGAACGCTATGATCGACGTTCTCGTTGAGAACCTTACAGCTGAGATTCCAGAGTGCATGTATGAGAGAAGAATAGATGACTTTATGCGTGACTTTGAGTACAGACTCCAGAGCCAGGGCATGAACATGGATCTCTATCTCCAGTACACAGGCATGGACAGAAACTCTATGAGAGAGACATTCCGTGCACAGTCCGAGAGACAGGTTAAACTCAGACTTGCTCTTGAGAAGATTGCTGAGCTTGAGAACATCACAGCTTCCGAAGAGGATATAGCTGAAGAGTATCAGAGAATGGCAGATGCTTACAAGCTTGACGTTGAGAAGGTAAAATCCCTTGTAACAGCTAAAGAGCTTTCAAAAGACATCGTTGTAACAAAGGCAATCGACTTTGTTAAAGAAAATGCTAAAATAAAAGAAGAGTCCGACAAACCAAAGAGAACTCGCCGCACAACAAAAAAAGCTAAGGCTGAGGAAGAGACTCCTGCTGAGGACGCTGAATAATTTTAGATTTTACGGTAAAAGGGCTAAGCTGTTAAATTTTAACAGCTTAGTGCTTTTGCTTGTTTTATAGGAATAGTATTTACATGGAGGTGTTATTCTAATGAGTTTAGTACCAATGGTTGTAGAACAGACAAACCGCGGTGAGCGTTCATATGATATTTTTTCAAGATTGCTCAACGACCGCATAGTTATGCTTTGTGACGAAGTAAATGACGCAACAGCAAGCCTTGTAGTAGCACAGCTGCTTTACCTTGAGGGTCAGGACCCTGATAAGGATATAAGCTTGTATATCAACAGCCCTGGCGGTTCTATTACAGCCGGTATGGCTATTTATGACACAATGAATTACATCAAATGTGATGTTTCTACTATCTGCATAGGTATGGCTGCCTCGATGGGTGCTTTTCTTCTTTCAAGCGGCGCAAAGGGCAAACGTTTTGCTCTGCCGAACAGTGAGATAATGATTCATCAGCCTTTGGGCGGTGCTCAGGGTCAGGCAACAGATATTCAGATACACGCTGAGCGAATCATTAAAATCAAGGAAAAACTCAACCGTATGCTCTCTGAGAACACAGGCAAACCTCTCGACGTTATCAAAAACGATACAGAGAGAGATAACTTCATGTCTGCACAGGAGGCAATGGAATACGGACTTATAGATAAAGTTATAGATAAGCGCTAAGGTTGGTGTGACAATGCCTAAAAATGAAGAAAACAAAAATGTGCGCTGTTCGTTCTGCGGAAAACCTCAGAACTCCGTTGCAAGACTTATAGCAGGCCCAGGAGTGTATATCTGTAACGAATGTGTAGACCTTTGCAGAAGCATTTTGGAGGACGAGGACTATTATACACCTCACAGGGAAAATAAACCTCCTGTTGATTTTGAAATGCTCAAGCCTGCCGATATCAAAAAAGTCCTTGACGATTATGTAATCGGCCAGGATAAAGCAAAGGTAGCACTTTCGGTAGCTGTTTATAACCACTATAAACGTGTTTATTTTTCAGATGATACAGATAATGACGTTGACTTGCAGAAGAGCAATGTGCTGCTTATAGGACCGACAGGTGTTGGTAAAACAATGCTTGCACAGTCCTTGGCAAAAATGCTCGGCGTACCTTTTGCCATTGCCGATGCAACAACTCTTACAGAGGCAGGATATGTCGGTGAGGACGTAGAGAATATACTCCTCAGACTTATTCAGGCAGCTGACTATGATGTTGAAAAGGCTGAGAAGGGTATTATCTATATTGATGAGATAGACAAAATTACAAGAAAATCCGAAAATCCGTCCATTACAAGAGATGTAAGCGGTGAGGGCGTTCAGCAAGCGCTGCTTAAAATTCTCGAGGGTACTGTGTCAAACGTGCCTCCACAGGGCGGCAGAAAGCACCCAAATCAGGAGTTTATTCAGATAGACACATCCAATATCCTGTTTATATGCGGCGGTGCATTTGAGGGAATAGAGAAAATTATAGGAAAACGTGTATCCGAGTCATCACTCGGCTTCGGTGCACAGCTTCAGGATAAAAAATCCAAAGAGACAAGCGAACTTTTAAAACAGCTTGAAGCGCATGACCTTGTCAAATTCGGACTTATACCTGAGCTTGTGGGAAGAATTCCTGTTATTGCAACTCTTGAACCGCTCGACGAGGATGCTCTTGTGAAAATTCTCAAAGAGCCTAAAAACGCCCTTGTAAAACAGTATCAAAAGCTGTTCTCAATGGACGATGTAGAGCTTAAATTTGACGACGACGCACTCAGAGAGATTGCAAAGCTCGCTATTGAGAGAAAATCCGGAGCGCGCGGACTTCGTTCCATTATGGAAAATGTCCTTACAAAGCTTATGTTTGAGATACCTTCCGATGAAACTGTTTCCGAGATAATCATTACAGCGGATTGTATCAAAAACAATGCTGAGCCGCAAATTGTTAAAGCAAAGGCTAAAAAGTCATTGCTCGGACAGGGGCTGCTTTCAAAGTCTAAAAAGTAAGCTTTATATTAAATTGAAAAGCAACACAAAAACCCGGGCAGCACAGAAAATGCTCGGGTTTTGTTGGTTTATTGTTTATATTTGTACTTAATTGTTACTTATAACTGCTGCAACAGCGAGGAGTAAAAATGGATAAAATTAAATTATCATGTCCGTGTCATTTCGGACTTGAGAGTGTGCTTTCGTTTGAAATAAAGAAAATGGGCATACAGGAAGTTGAGGTATCTGACGGCAGAGTAAGCTTTTTTGGAACTTTAAACGATATTGCAAAGGCAAACATCTGGCTGAGAACTGCCGAGCGTGTACAGATAATTTTAGGCGAATTTGAAGCTGTAACCTTTGAAGAACTCTTTCAGGGTGTAAAGGCTTTGGAGCTTGAGAGATTCATAGGCAAAAAAGATAAATTCCCTGTAAAGGGATATTCTTTGAATTCACAGCTTCACAGTGTGCCTGACTGTCAGGCAATAATCAAAAAAGCCGCAGTAAACAGACTTTGTCAAAAGTATCACATAGAGTGGTTTGAGGAAACGGGCGAGCTTGTACAGATACAGTTTTCAATACTTAAAAACAAAGTTACAATAATGCTCGATACATCGGGAATAGGTCTGCACAAGAGAGGCTA
>CALXEM010000099.1 GCA_944387335.1 uncultured Clostridia bacterium
AGACTTTATTATCATGGCTACAAAGGCTATAAAGCCACACATCCCGCTCGGAAAAATCGCATTTCTTTCCGATGTAGGCATAATACTCGTCGGCGGTATAATATTTAACGATATAGACGGTATTATATACGGTATGATTGTAAATTACTTCTTTGCTATGATGGTGGATAAAGTAATGTACGGAGTAAACTCCGGAAAGCTTGCTCTTATAGTAACTGAATTTGGAGAAACAATAGCTGATATTGTAGATAAATCGTGCGGCAGAGGAAGTACATTGTTAAACGCTCGCGGAGGATATCAGCAGGACAAAAAAGATGTTGTAATGTGTGCATGCAGCAATAAACAGCTTTACCTTGTTGAAAAAGCCGTTAAAAAAGCTGACCCGAAAGCATTTATAATTATAATGGAATCAAATGAGGTTTTGGGCGAAGGCTTTAAAGCAGTGAGGGTTGCTCAAGGTGAGGAGAAAAAGTCTATACCCGAAAATAAAGAAAATATTTCTGAGTAAATAAAATTTACAACAAATAAAACAGTCATTTGAATGTAAAAACTTTCAAATGACTGTTTTTATTTTATATATTTTTAATTATGTCTTATTTCTCAAAGAAGAAACCGAGAGCTTTCTGAACTGCAACATCCCAGAATGCCCACTCATGCTTACCTTCCCACTCCTCATACTTAAAGTTATAAGGCAGTGTAGAAATCAAATCGCGGAGCATATGATTTTCATTTAATAATTCATCGCCCAAACCGCATGCCATATACACTTTAGGAAGGCTGTCAGGATATTTCTTAGCAGCATTCTCAGCTAGCCAGAACAGGTTATCCTCCTCTTTGCAGACGCCGTCAAAAATGGCAACCATCTCTCTTTTAAGTTGCTCATTATTCCATATTCCCTCATTTATTCTGCGCTCAATGTCAATAGCTGAGGAAAAGCCTGCTGCTGCACAGAATTTATCCGGTCTGCTAAGTCCTATTTTTAAAGCTCCGTATCCGCCCATTGAAAGTCCTGCAATATAGCTGTCCTCTCTCTTTAAGCTGATGTTAAACATTGACGCTACAAGCTTTGGAAGTTCATCAGCCACATACGTAAAGTAGTTCATGCCGTATTTCATGTCAGTGTAAAAGCTGTGATGTACCTCAGGCATTACGACTGCAATTCCGAGCTGACGTGCATAACGCTCTATTGATGTAAATCTGCTCCATGCACAGCTTCCGTCTGTTAAACCATGCAGTAAGTACAGCACCTTACATGGTCCTGCAACCTCAATACCGGCATCCTGAGCTGCAGTACTGCTTAAAATTAAATCCTGCGGCATAATTACATTGATGCTTGTATCCATACTGAGTGCTGATGAATGAACTTCGCCTTTAAAAAACGCCATTTTTATCTTCCTTTCTTAAAATAATTAAACATTATTCATACAAAGCAAAACGCTCTGTCATATTCATAACTCTATTATAAATATCCGACTTTTTATTATCATAATCGAATATTGCGTCGGCAATGCAGTCCGCAATTTCTGTCATCTCATTTGTACCCATCATTCTTGTTGTTACAGCAGGCGTACCTATTCTTATACCACTTGTAACAAACGGGCTCTGCGGGTCATTTGGTATAGCATTCTTATTGACAGTAATGTGTACTTCATCAAGTCTTTTCTCAAGCTCTTTTCCGGTTACGTCTGTGTTGGTAAGATTTAAAAGCATGAGGTGATTGTCTGTACCGCCTGAAACAAGCTTAACAGAACGCTCTGTCAAACGCTTAGCCAAAGCCTGTGCGTTTGTGATTACTCTGTGCTGATAGTCTTTAAATTCGGGTTTTAAAGCTTCTCCAAAGCATACTGCCTTTGCAGCAATTATGTGCATAAGCGGTCCACCCTGTGTTCCCGGGAAGATAGCTTTATCTATCTGTTTTGCATATTTTTCCTTGCAGAGAATCATACCGCCTCTCGGTCCGCGGAGAGTTTTATGTGTAGTTGTTGTAACTACATCTGCATATTCAATCGGTGACATGTGCTCCCCTGCCGCAACAAGTCCTGCAATGTGAGCCATATCAACCATGAGATATGCACCTACTTCATCCGCAATTTCACGGAATTTTGCAAAATCTATTGCACGCGGATATGCACTTGCACCTGCCACTATCAGTTTAGGTTTTGCATTTACTGCCTTTTCTCTTACATCGTCGTAGTCAATAAATCCGTCGTCATTTACGCCATACGATACAAAGTTAAAGTATTTTCCCGATATATTTACAGGTGAACCGTGTGTCAAATGTCCGCCGTCAGCAAGGCTCATTCCCAATACGGTATCTCCTGGATTTAACAATGCAAAATACACAGCCATATTTGCCTGTGCGCCGGAATGCGGCTGTACGTTTACATGCTCTGCTTTGAAAAGTTTTTTTGCTCTGTCGATTGCAAGATTTTCAACTAAGTCAATATATTCACATCCTCCGTAATATCTCTTTGCGGAATATCCTTCGGCATATTTATTTGTAAGCACAGAGCCCATAGCAGCCATAACAGCCGGTGATACTATATTCTCCGATGCGATAAGCTCAATATTTTGTCTCTGACGCTTGAGCTCAAGCTGCATTGCATCAGCAAGCTCGCTGTCATATTTTGCTACAAAACCTATGGTATCAAGATAATTTTCGTACATTCTAAATCCTCTCTTTCATTTATTTTTTTATATTTACCTGCTGCCAAAAGCTTTCACCCTCAATGTCAGAGTCAACGCCAAGTATTTCGAGAACAGTTGCTCCTATATCACCGAAAGACTTACGTGTTCCCAAATTCACGCCGCCCTTTAACATCTTTGAGTATATAAGCATAGGTGTATATTCTCTGGAATGGCTTATACTTATATCTCCCGGGTCACAGCCATGGTCAGCAGTTATAATTAGAATATCATTTTCGCGCATTTTATTTATAAATTCGCTGAGCTGTCTGTCAAAAACGCTCGCAGCCTTTGCGTATCCGTCCACGTTATTTCTATGTCCGTACACCATATCAAAGTCGACAAGATTTATAAAACAAAGTCCTTTAAAATCCCTGTTAAGAAACTCTATTGACTTATTCATGCCGTCGACATTATTCTTTGTCTTTACAGCATCGGTTACTCCGCGTCCTGTAAATATATCGCTTATCTTGCCTACCGAAATACATTCAAGACCTGCCTCTTTTATACAGTCGAGCATTGTTTTTTTAGGAGGTGCAAGCGCGTAGTCGTGTCTGTTGGCTGTGCGGCGATAATTCGGGTATTCGCCCTCAAACGGCCTTGCTATGACACGTCCCACTTCCCACTCTCCGCGCAAAAGCTCTCTTGCTGTCGCACAGATTTTATACAGCTCATCAACCGGTATTACATCCTCATGTGCCGCAATCTGAAAAACGCTGTCGGCAGATGTATAGACTATCGGATAACCTGTCTTTTGATGTTCCAAACCGTAATCCACTATTACCTGTGTTCCCGAATACGCCTTATTACAAAGGACTTTTCTGCCTATCGCCTTTTCGAATTTTTCTATAAATTCTTTTGGCATTCCGTTTTCTTCAAACACAGGAAGAGCTTTTTCGGAAACCACTCCGGCTATTTCCCAGTGTCCGACGGTGGTATCCTTGCCTTTGGAAAGCTCTGTCATTCTGGCATATGAGGCGAGCGGTATTTCAACACCTTTTTTGCAGGTAACGCCGTCTATATTAAAAAGTCCCATTCTCTCCATATTAGGAGTAGAGTAATTTTTGTTTGCCGAGATACTTCGAAGCGTATTCGCACCTTTATCGCCGTATTCGTCTGCGTCAGGCATTTCACCTATTCCGTAGCTGTCAAGCACTATTATAAATACTCTGTCTGTACTCATGATTTTTTCACCTCTTAAAACAGCTTGCCTCTAATTAGAAATTATAGTACATAAATTTTCATTTTGCAATCAACCTAAAGCTTCACAACTGTTTCAAGCGCTGTTTCCATCATATGCGTAAAGCCCGTCTGTCTTTCCTCTGAAGAAAGGCTTTCTCCCCTTAACGGAGCGTCTGACACTGTGCATATAGTAACTGCTTTTTTACCGAGTCTTGCCGCGTTCATATAAAGCGCTGCCGACTCCATCTCAACCGCCAACACGCCCATCTTCTTCCACGTATTTAAAGCGTCGGTATTGTCGTCATAAAACGTATCTGAGCACAGCAGATTTCCTACTACTGCATTTAATCCCAGTGTCTTTGCGCTCTCATATGCAGTCATAACAAGGTTAAAATCAGCAGTCGGAGCAAATGTACCCGGCAGTTTATACTGAGATGCATAATTGGAATTTGTACATGAACCAAGCCCTATTACTATATCCCTTAATTTTAGATTATCGGATATTGCACCCGCTGTGCCTATCCTTATAATATTTTCAACACCGTATGATGAAAACAATTCATATGAGTATATTCCCATAGACGGCATACCCATACCGCTTGCCATAACGGAAACAGGCACACCTTTGTACGTTCCCGTATATCCGAGCATACCGCGGACTTCATTGACAAGGCGCGGATTTTCAAGATATGTTTCGGCTATGAACTTTGCTCTCAAAGGGTCGCCCGGCATAAGTACCGTCTTGGCAAAATCGCCTTCTTTAGCTCCTATATGAGGTGTTGGTAAAGATAGCTTCATTGTTTCTGACATATTTATCCTCCCTTTCTCACTTTAGTTTATTTGTTACATAGTTTATTTTAGCATTTCGTCTATTCTTTCAAATTCAACACAGGTAAGCTCTGCCCATGCAGGCTTAAACCCGCTCTTAAAGGCATTTTTTACAGACGCAATATTCGCCCATGCCGCACAGTAAAAAGGTACTTTACCCAGTTTTACTATCTCTGACGCAAGCGTGCTCGTAAGCGCTGATGCTATACCCTTACGCCTGTATTCAGGCAGTACATCTATTCCTATCTGCCACATAGTATCGCAGTCAGCAGACGCTCCAGCTAAGGCTATGATCTCGCCGTTATCGTAAGCCGCCGCGGCAATCATATCAAGGTGCTTTCGCTTTTCACACAGCGCATTTGAAAACTGCGGCTTATATAAATCGGCAAATTCCTCAGGTGTGAGTATCTTTATTTCATAACTGCATTCAAGCGGTTTGAGCACGTTCATATCAGGCAGAAAATACTCAGCCATAAAGCACGGAGCAATACCGTATTTTTGAAATTCTCTTGTCAAAAGATGAATTGCCGGTGTTTCAAAACAGTGCTCTGGTGTAAATTTAGACAGATAATATTTTACAAAATCAGCTATGCGCTCATCTATTGAAGCCACTACATTTTTACCGTATGACACCATATTGCAGAAAAACGGCTTTTGTGCATAATATTTTCTGGCTTCGCTGTTGTACTTTGATATTACTACTCTGTTTTCTCCGCATATAAGGTCGTCGACGGTACAGTTGAGCTCTTTTGCAGACTGTTTTAAAGCAATATTTATTATATCTGTATTGTTCATCTGTATCTCCCTTTTATATCAAAGCATTTTTAAAAACAGCTTTAATACATCGCTGTCACTACAAAGACCTTTTTTAAATATTTCAACGTCAAATTCGCTTTGCTCAAGAGAATCCACCGTTAAATTTTCAGAAATCTCTAAAGCAAGCTCTGTATCGTCTTTCTTATGCTTTTCAGATAGAATTTTAACAAGCTCTTCGGCAGTACCGCTGTCGCTTAAAAGCGGTTTTGTGATTTGAAGTTCTTTAAATAATCTCGTATAAGGCGTTGCCATATTGAGCATTTTGGTGTATTCTGTACCCTCATTGAGATACAATGATAAAACAATTATCTCTTTGTATCCCAGCATATACAGTTTTTCCATTAAATCAGGCAGATACTCTATGTAAACGCCGTATTCTTCGATTAGAGTTTTCACAGCACTCGCCGATGTAAACGCACAGAATGTATCGTCGGCGGTTGTATTTTCCTCAAAAAACGGCAGTATGGATTTTATATTCTCTGCGGCTGATAAATCTGATGTGCCTGCGCTAACTACCACCAATGCCTTTTGCGGAATGTTTATCTCTTTTGGGGATGTGTTCAACAAAGACACCTCCGAACTTTAAATTTATATTTATTTTATCACATCAAATCTAAAATAAAAAGACGCACATTCTGAATGAAATAACGATTTTATGTGAATTTTATAATCACATAAATAAAAAGTGTTGACAAAAATTATTTTTGCGGTTATACTTTAGGACATAAAAGCTTTAAACCGATAAAGGAGAAAGGATTTATGGCTCGTTTTGTTTCTTTTGTAAAGGCATACGCATATTATTACCTGGGCTATTTTTGCGCAGGATATTTGTGTTGCCTTAAAGCAAAGATGTAAAATGCGGCAGTAAATCATCTGTTCCGTCGACGCTTTGGGTGACAAAGTATGTCGGCGGTTTTTTATTTTAAAATTTAATTTAAGGAGAATTATTATGATTATCGTATTAAAACAAAACCCGTCCCAGGAAAAAGTTGAGCAGTTGTCAGCGGCATTGAGAGATTTAGGTCTTACCCTCCATTTTTCACAGGGTGTGAGCACCTCGCTAATCGGTCTTGTAGGCGACACATCACGTATTAACATAGACATGATTGAGGCAAACGAAATTGTAGAGAGCGTAAAGAGAGTATCTGAGCCGTACAAAGCCGCAAACAGAAAATTTCACCCTCAGGACACAGTGGTAAACGTAAACGGATGCAAAATCGGAGAAGGATTTTTAAGCGTTATAGCAGGTCCATGCTCTGTTGAGAGTGAGGAGCAGATAATTGAAGTGGCAAAGGCCGTTAAAGCATCGGGAGCTAAGTTTTTAAGAGGCGGAGCTTTCAAACCGAGAACATCACCATACGCTTTTCAGGGGCTTCACGGCGAAGGTATAAAACTGCTTTTAAAGGCTAAAAAAGAAGTACATATGCCTATTGTAACCGAGCTTATGAGCTTAAATCACCTCGATTTGTTCAGCGATGTTGACGTTATTCAGGTAGGCGCAAGAAACATGCAGAACTTTGAAATGCTCAAAGAACTCGGACATTCAAATAAACCTATACTCTTAAAAAGAGGTCTTGCCAACACAATAGAGGAATTTTTAATGAGCGCCGAGTACATTATGGCAGGCGGAAACGAAAATGTAATTTTATGTGAAAGAGGTATAAGGACATTTGAGCCGTCTACAAGAAATACGCTTGACCTCTCGGCAGTGCCCATGTTAAAGCATCTCTCCCACTTGCCTGTTGTTATTGATCCGTCGCACGCTACCGGTATTCCATGGATGGTAAAACCGCTATCAAAGGCGGCAATCTCCGCAGGTGCAGATGCACTTATGATAGAGGTACATAACAATCCCGCATGTGCTCTGTGTGACGGAGCTCAGTCACTTACACCTGAAGCATTTGATGATGTAATGAATGCAGTAAAAGCTCAGGCTAAGTTTGAAAACAAGATTATCTAAAAGCTACTGAAAGGACATTTTTATGGATATAGCAGTTATAGGTTTAGGGCTGATAGGAGGCTCTTTTTGCAAGGCAATAAAGGCTAAAACAGCTCACAGGTGTTTGGGCTTTGACATCTCACAAAACGTATGCCAAAAGGCTTTGGAAAATAAAAGTATTGACAAAATTATAACCGAGAATGATTTAGATAAAGCCGATTTGACTATTGTATGCTTACACCCTGCGGATACCTTAAACTTTTTAAAGAAAAACGTATCCAAATTCAAAAAAGGAAGTATTGTAACAGACAGCTGCGGCATAAAGGAATATATAAACTCAAACGTAGCACAACTGTACAGTGATAACGGTGTAAATTTTGTCGGCGCTCACCCGATGGCAGGAAGAGAATTTTCAGGCTTTGACTATTCCCTGCCCAATTTATTTGAAGGCAGAAGCTTTATAATAGTCCCGACTGAGTTTACAAATTCCGAAACAACGGATGTACTGAAATCACTTGCGGCAGACCTTGGTTTTTCAAATATTGTAATATCGTCACCGCAGGTGCACGACCAGACTATCGCCTTTACCTCTCAGCTTGCGCACATAGTATCAAACGCATACGTAAAGAGCCCGACAATAGAAAATGAAAGCGGATTTTCCGCTGGAAGTTTTATGGATTTGACGAGAGTTGCAAAATTAAATGAGGATATGTGGACTGAACTTTTTATGAACAACCGCGATGCGCTGTTATTTGAAGTAGAAAACATTATAGAAAAATTATCTGAATACAAAAACGCACTAAAAGAAAACGACAGTAAAAAAATGCACTCACTTCTAAAAGAAGGCAGAATGATAAAGGAAAAGAGCTTAATGTTCCACGCTGACAGAAAAAAACCGGATTAACTTTTCTCAAAACAATAAACCTAATTGCAAAAACAGCGGTACACTAAAACGTGTACCGCTGTTTTGTACTGTATAAAGTGTTTTTAATTAAATCAGTCGTCTTTATCGCTTTCCCACTTAATAATATTTCCGTTTGAAGCGTTTATTTCATATTCATACTCCGTATTGCCCGACTTAAATTCAACGTCATACTTATTGTCATCGCTGTCAAATTCAGCCTTTATATACGAAGGACTACTGATACCAGCATGCTGCAAAGCAATATTTTTAGCCTGTTCCTGTGTTATTGAGGCTGATGCAGATTTTACAGCCTCTTTGTCCCAGCTCTTTACATTTCC
The DNA here is from genome assembly GCA_944387335.1 of uncultured Clostridia bacterium. Classification (GTDB taxonomy): domain Bacteria; phylum Bacillota; class Clostridia; order Oscillospirales; family Ruminococcaceae; genus CALXEM01. The sequence continues at coordinate 8,693 of CALXEM010000099.1, forward strand.
GTTTGAGGCATTTACTTCGTATTCATACTCATAATTGCCCGCTGTAAACTCAATGTCATAGTCGTTGTCATCACGGTCGAACTCAAGCTTTGTAATATTTGCATTGCTTACACCTGCGTGCTGTAATGCTATACTTTTAGCCTGTTCTTTTGTTATGGAAGTTGATGCTGAACTGCTTGTATTAGTATTTGTGTTTGTGTTAGCATTGTTATTGGTCTTTACAGCTTCTTTTTCCCAATTTTTAACGCTTCCGTTTGAGGCATTTACCTCATATTCATATTTATAACCGCCTGCTGTGAACTCTATATCATAGTCGTTGTCATCGCGGTCATACTCAAGCTTTGTAACAGTTGCGTTACTTACACCTGCGTGCTGTAACGCGATATTTTTAGCCTGCTCCTGAGTTACAGATGCGGAAGCTGTGTTATTGTTTGTACTGCTGTTATTGTTAGCCGAGTTATTAGAATTTGAACTGTTTTGACTGTTCGATGCAATCTGCTCAGTCTCATATTTTGTTACCGCTGCATCAGTAGCATTTATGTCATACTCATATTTCACATTTCCGGATACAAACTCTATTTCATATACCATAACGCCATCGTCAAAGTCCATCTCTGTCTTTGTAAAGCTTGCAGAATCAGCAGTGACCTTAGCGTGTGTAAGCGCTGCGCTTTTAGCTTCATCAGCTGTTATATATGCACTGTCGCTCGGACTTCCCTGTGCGAGTATATCGTCAAATTCAACGTCCTGAATATCAGCTAATAAATACAAATCGTTTACAGAAAGTTTAGCCAGACTCTCAAATGTCTTAGTTGAATCCATAGCGCAGATTCTCTGTATCAGCGTAGCTTTTCCGAGTGAAATGTTATACTGGTTCGCTAAATTTTTGAGCTGTTCGTCAGAAGACACACTCTGTGCCATTAAAGCCGGCTCTACTGAGGAATCGGAAAGAATAGCGCTTATTTCCTGCATTAAACGCTCCTCCAAATCCAAACGCTTTTGTGCGTCGTCGTTGTCAACGGAAATCAGTATCGAATTTTTCAAATCGTTTATATATCCGTTTTTAAGCATAGAGCCTATTAAAGCGTTGATTGCGGTGTTGTAGTCCACACCTGATAATTTCATATCGTCCAATATAACATTTGCGTCGTCGTTCAATGCAACAGCTTTTAGAACCGTATCATTTCTATTAACCTGCAATTCAATGCTCGGATTTACATCAATTCCGATAACAGTATCTACTGAATAATATTGATACCACATTGAACTGAGCCCGATAGACAGCGCCAAAACAGCTGCTGCAGATACACCTATAATCCAATTTCTCTTTTTATTGTTCTTAGCTTTCGTCATTTCAATTACCCTCCCTTTAGTTTCAGGTAAATGGAGGGAAAGACGGTCGGATATATCAGGGGTTTGATTTTTTATTTCTTTAGAAAGCATATCTAAAATATCTTTATTTCTCATTCCGCTCTGCCTCCATATACTTTTTTAACTTAACTAACGAGCGTCGATATTTTGAAAGAACCGTAGCCAGCGGCATTCCCATGACTGAAGCTATTTCCCTGTGCTTCATTCCCGAAATTGCATACAGCGTAACGATTTGCCGTTCCTCATCGCTTAAAATTTGCATTACTGCGGACAGCAATACTCTATCCGTACTTTCCTTTTCTAAATCACGTGAGTCCGCTAAATCAAATGATTCATCGAGCGGGACGGAAAATTTATTTTTTGCCTGACGTAGCTTCATTAAAGATAAATTTCGCACTATCGTTAAAATCCAAGCCATCGGTTTACCCATAGGCTTATAATTTACCGCAGCCTCATTTATTTTTAAGTATGCGTCATGCATTACGTCTTCCGCCAAATGATGGTCCTTTAAAATCGACAGGGCAAAACCATATACAGCCGAATCTGTCTGCACATATAATTCTGCCAATGCCTGCCTTTCCCCGGATGCCAATCTTATTATAAGATTTTCATCAACTTGAGGTTTTCGGTCAGAGTCAAAGGTATTTTTTATGGTTGACGTCATTCCAATAAAAATCATTAAAATTACCTCTTCATAAGAACAATGTTTGAGAAATCAGTTTTATTGCATAGATTAAAAATTTTTTTATGTTTTTATAATATCATAAATTTTTTAAAAGAAAAATCCCATATCGGCAACAATAAACCGATATGGGATTAAAAAGTTTTACTTTAATAAATTTAATTTATCTGTTAATACATCATGCCTGGGTTTGGAGCAGCCGGTGCAGCCGGAGTTTCCTCTTTTTTATCAGCAACAAGTGACTCTGTTGTAAGAATCATTGAAGCAACGGAAGCTGCATTCTGAAGTGCGGAACGTGTAACCTTTGTCGGGTCAACTATTCCGGCAGAAATCATGTCTACATACTCCTCTTTATATGCATCGAAGCCGTAGCCTGCTTTCTCCTCACGGCGGATTTTATCTATAATGACAGAACCCTCAAGACCTGCATTGAGTGCTATCTGACGGATTGGCTCCTCAAGTGCTTTAAGAAAAATCTTAACACCTGTTTTCTCATCGCCGTCACACTCTGCAATAATCTTCTCAACAGCAGGGATTGCGTTTACAAGAGCAACACCACCACCTGCAACGATACCCTCTTCAACTGCTGCCTTAGTAGCTGCGAGAGCATCCTCTATGCGGAGCTTCTTCTCTTTCATTTCAACCTCAGTAGCAGCACCTACACGGATTACTGCAACACCTCCGGACATCTTAGCAAGACGCTCCTGGAGCTTCTCACGGTCAAAGTCTGATGTTGTTGTCTCTATCTGAGCTTTAATCTGAGCAATTCTTGCTTTAATTGCATCGCTGTTGCCTGCACCGTCAACGATTATTGTATTCTCTTTCTGAATCTGAACCTGACGAGCGCGTCCGAGCTGAGCTATTGTTGTATCCTTAAGCTCAAGTCCGAGCTCCTCGCTGATAACCTCACCGCCTGTAAGTGTAGCGATATCACGGAGCATCTCTTTACGTCTGTCACCGAAACCAGGTGCTTTTACAGCTACGCATGTGAATGTTCCACGGAGCTTGTTGACGATAAGTGTGGAAAGAGCCTCACCCTCAATGTCCTCAGCGATAATTACAAGTTTTTTACCAGCCTGAACTATCTGCTCGAGCAGTGGGAGAATTTCCTGAACAGAAGCGATCTTCTTATCTGTTATGAGTATATAAGCATCGTCGATAACAGCTTCCATTTTCTCTGTATCTGTAACCATGTAAGGTGTAATGTAACCACGGTCAAACTGCATACCTTCAACAACTTCGCTGTATGTCTCAGCAGTTTTGGACTCCTCTATTGTGATAACGCCGTCAGCTGTTACTTTCTCCATAGCCTCAGCAATGAGTGCTCCTACGGACTCATCAGCAGAAGAAATTGTAGCAACTCTTGCAATATCGTCAGAGCATGTTATTTTCTTGGATGCTCCTATGATTGAATCAACTGCAGCGTCAACAGCTTTTTTCATACCTTTGCGGACTACCATTGGATTTGCGCCTGCTGTAACGTTTTTCATACCCTCTCTTACAAGAGCCTGTGCAAGCAGTGTAGCTGTTGTTGTACCGTCACCGGCAGCATCGTTTGTCTTTGTTGCAACCTCTTTTACAAGCTGTGCGCCCATGTTCTCAAAAGGATCATCGAGCTCAATCTCTTTAGCTATTGTAACACCGTCGTTTGTGATAAGCGGTGCGCCGAATTTTTTATCAAGAACAACGTTGCGGCCTTTTGGTCCGAGTGTAATTTTTACTGTATCTGCAAGCTGGTCAAGACCGCTCTGAAGAGCCTTTCTTGCCTCTTCACCATAAATAATCTGTTTAGCCATATGAATTACCTCCAATAAACAACAAGGTTAAAATAAAATATGAATTATTGTTTTAAATTATTATTCAACTATTGCAAGGATATCGTCCTGACGGAGAATTGTGTACTCCTGAGAATCGACCTTAACCTCTGTTCCGGCATATTTGCTTGTAAGAACGCGGTCACCTGGTTTTACATGCATTGTAACATCTTTTGTGCCTGGGCCTACTGCAATTATCTCTGCAATCTGCGGCTTTTCTTTTGCGCTTCCAGCAAGAATAATTCCGCTTTTTGTTGTCTCTTCAGATTCAACCATTTTAATGACAACTCGGTCAGCGAGTGGTTTGATAGTCATAATATGATTCCTCCAGTTATGTAAAAAAAATTATTTTAAGTTATTAGCACTCTATATCTCTGAGTGCTAATATATATTGTAATCATATTTTCTGAAAAATCAAGTCTTTTTCTTAAAAAAGCAAATTCTTTTTTATATTTAACATTTTATTAAAATAATCAGCCAAAGCTTTAGATGAGTGCAAAAGCCGTAATAATGTACATAAGCTCGCTTTTTGTCAAAAAATGTTGCATTTGTCATATAAAATATGATATAAATATGAATGGCATTTTTTAGGCAGAAAAATGTTATTATCCCTGAAAGGAATAACACATGGAAAAAATCAAACTTACCCCATCCCAAGTAATCGAACAAAATATTGAAGCTTCATTAACCAAAAATCGAATGTCTGTTTTAAAAGTAATCATTTTAGGCATTATGGCTGGCGCCTTTATCGCGCTTGGTGCACAGGCGGCAAATGTAGCGATGCATAACATTTCAAATACAGGAATTGCACGTACCGTTGCAGGCGTTATATTTCCTGTTGGGCTTATGATGATTGTATTTGTCGGTGGAGAGCTTTTCACAGGCGACTGCATGCTTTCAATGGCTGTCTTTGACAAAAAGCTTTCATGTTTAAATATGATAAAGATTTTGCTTTTAGTATATATAAGCAATTTTTTAGGCGCAGCTGTAATTGCTTTTTTAGTATCTCAGTCAGGGCAGCTTGACTATTCATCAGGTGCTCTCGGAGCATTTACCATAAAAGTTGCTCTTGGAAAAGTTAATATAGACTTTTTAACAGCGCTTGTTTCCGGTATTCTCTGCAACATTCTCGTGTGCGCGGCAGTTTTGATGGCAGCTTCGGCAACAGATATAGCCGGTAAAGTTTTAGCTATATTCTTCCCTATTTTTGCATTTGTCGTATCGGGATTTGAACACTGTGTAGCAAATATGTACTACATACCTGCCGGTATATTCGCTGCATTAAACCCTGATTATGTCCAAAAGGCATCGGAGCTCTATTCTATAACAGAACAGTCTATTGCAAATCTTAACTGGATAACGTTTGCTGTAAATAATCTTCTCCCTGTAACTATCGGAAATATTATAGGTGGTTCGATTTGTTTGGGCGCTTTGTGCTACACTGTTTATAAATCAAAATAAAATAAGTTTTAAAAAACAGAGGCTTTAAAATTAAAGCCTCTGTTTTTTATCGGTATAAATCTGTAAATTTAACGGCACATGAAGTTAAAAATTCTATATTTGCCCTGTCAAACACAATATCTCTTTTGGTGTGTATCCTGTCCATATAAAGTCCGAAAAGCTTACTTTTTTTAAGTGCCGCCACACCTATTCCGGTTTTGAAATTCATCTGGTCTGACGGATAAAATGCCTTTGATGAGTTAAAAAATAAAACTTTCTTTTCTCCGTTTTCAATAAAGGCGCTTTTAAGATTTTCAATATGTTTTTCGTCGAGTCTTTTATTGTGTACAAGCATAATATTATCGCCATCGGAAACGCAGTCAAAGTTTATAACAGGTTTATCTTTAATATCTTTGGCATATTTTGCGGAAAAGAATTTTGAACCGAAAAGCCCTGTCTCCTCATTGTCAAAAAACACAAACGCAACTTTTGAGCGCTGTTCTTCGTTCATTGCTGACATTATCTCAAAAAGTGTTATGACTCCGGAAGTATTATCATTAGCTGTGTGTTTATTGGCTTTTCCAAAAAGCATCAAAATAATAACAGCTACAATAAACAGCTCTCTTATTAAAAAGCTAAATAAAAAAGGTAAGTCAAAGAGAATATCAAAAATAAACGGTATAAATATTATCGGCAAAGCTATTACTATCACTGCATACAAAATAGACAGCAACATGTTCCTAGGCGTAATCATATTGGGAAACGGCAACGCGGGAGCTGTATCATAGTGTGCAGTAAATATGACATCTGCTGTTTTTACATCACCGACAACTATATTTCTGCTTTTAGGAAAACCACCCTCCTGAACATACGCCTTAATATCCGGATAATTTTTTTGTATTTCATTTAGTATTATCGCAATAAATTTACTCTTTTGAGTTTTGTTTTTTCTTGCTTGAAAATCTTTTAAAATCTGTTCTGATATTTCCTGCATATGTTCCCTCCCTGTTAAAAAGCGCCGCAAAATACAGTTCATTCTGCGGCGCTAAAATATTTTACTTTGTTTTTATTACTGCCTGAAATTAAAACTCAACACCGTCAAGACGGATAAGGGCAATTACAAATATTTTCATAGCTCTTAAAACCATATCAATGTTGATGTACTCGTCAGGAGCATGTGCGCTTCCGTGTCCCGGAATATCAAACAGCTTAGGAGTATTCGGCAAACCTGCCCCGAAAGCAACACCTATCGGCAGTTTACGTGCATATGTACCACCGCCCATTGTATATGGCTCGCTGTTAGGGTCAATGTACTCTTTGCATATATCCATAAGAGTAGTAATTGCCGGATGATCCAGCGGAACATACTGAGGCTTGCTGTTGTCAAAGTCGCAGATTGTAAATCCTGCTTTTTCAACAACGTCAAATATGTTTTTCTCAAGTGTCTCCTGCTCTGCCTTAACAGGATATCTCATATTTATATTGAGTGTAAGCTTGTTGTCATTTAAGCGAATTACGCCGCCTACGTGAGTAATCAGTCCTGTTACATCGTCCTCAAACGGTACATTGAGTGCAGCGCCGTGGCAGTCGCTGAGAACATGTGCTACAAACGCAACTGCATCCTTTGCCTTGCCGTTTATAAGGTTATTATCGAGCACAAGGCGACACAGCATATTTATAGCGTTTACGCCGCTGTCAGGATTTGCAGCGTGTGAGGAAACTCCCTTAGCATTGATTGTAACATTGCCGCCGTCTACTGTATATGTATAGCCCTCTTTGTCTGCAATAGCCGCTTTTACAGCTTCTTCAGACACACCGCTCAGTGTTATGTGAGCATAATCAGGAACCATATTTGAAGCGTGACCGCCTGTAAAATCAACAAGGTTTCCGTCAAGCTCATATGATACGAAATCAGCTGTGATAATACCTTTTTCAGCATAGCAGAGCGGGAAGCCTGCGTCAGGAGTAAAGCCGAAAACAGGAGCTTTCTCGTTTGCGAGGTAATACTCCATGTCCTTCATGCCAACCTCTTCGTTACAACCGTAAAAAGCAAACATCTTGTGCTTTGTCTTGATACCGAGGTCTTTTAAAATTCTCAGAGTATACATCTCTGCAATAGCTGAAGATTTATTGTCTGCTGTACCTCTGCCTATCATAAAACCGTCTTTCATAATAGCGTTGTAAGGCTCATAAATCCAGTCATTTCCCTCAGGAACAACGTCAAGGTGAGCAAATATACCTATTTCGTCCTCGCCGTCACCGTACTCGGCACGACCGCAATAGTAATCATAGTTTTTTGTTGCAAGTCCGTATTTTTCGGACATCTCCAATGCTTTGTCAAGAACTTTTGCGCATCCTTCGCCGAACGGGTGCTCTCCCGGTGTATCCTCCGCTACGCTCTTTATATCAACAAGCGTCTTTAAATCGTCCACAAATTCGTCCTTGTGGCTGTCAATCCACTTGTCCACCTGCTCGAGCAGTTCTTTTGTTATTTCCATTTTAAAACTTCCTCCCTTGCAATTTGTTTTGCAAACTATGCTTTTATAGTACCTCAAATAATCTGTATTGGCAAGTAATTTATATACAAATCCTCCCCGCTCACTTTATTCGTATTATAGAGCCAGTTTTCGTCAAAACAACTCTTTTAACGACTAAAAAGCGCTTCACCTCCCGTGTTAAACGCCTTTATCACAGCAAACGCCATACATATTTTTACATATTTATCGCTTTAATGTTCATATAATTAAATCAGCTTTCAGTAAAAATCAAAATTTTTAAAGGAACTGATTATATGCACGGCACTGTAATTTACGCTGATATTTTGTTTTGTTTAAATCTTATTATAAATTATTTTCTTTTATTGGCCTCACTTAGATTTTCTAAAAGGAAGATAAACAGATTAAGAATTTTTCTCTCATCGCTCTTGGGAGCTCTTTATTCATTTATAATATTCATCCCGCTAAAAGGCATACTGCTTGCTGTTTCAAAGCCTCTCCTATGCGCTTTGATGGTTATAATTGCAGTGAAATTCCGAAATATAAAACAGCTTTTAAAGGATTCTGCTATATTTTTCGGGATAAATTTTTTGTTTGCGGGACTTATGTTCGGGTTGTGGATAACAACCTCCTCAAATTTACTCTACTTCTATAACGGGATAGTTTATTTTAATATCAGCGCAAAATTACTCATAATTTCTACAATTATCGCATACATATTTACGGAAATAGTTTTCCGTATAACGGATTCGAGTGTAAAAGGAGAAGTATTTGACATCACAATAAGCCGAAACTCAAATAAAATCTCGCTGAAAGGTTTTTGGGATTCGGGAAACACGCTGTGCGACCCGTTCAGCGCCTCACCTGTAATAGTTGCACCGATTAAAAGTGTAGCTGATATTTTAACCGAAAAGGAAATTTACGCAGTCAAAAACTGTTCTGCAACTTCCCTGCATGAGTACGGTATAAACGTCATTCCGTGCAAAACAGCACAGTCTCACACACTTCTCCCCGTCGTAAGAATAGACGGTATTACATTAAAAAAAGACAACATATCATACACCTGCGAAAACGTACTTTTGGGTATAAGCAGTGTATTTTCTCCGCCGGACGGGTACGATTTACTCTTAAATTCAAAGATGAAGCTTATAGAAATAACAATAAAAGATAAAAGCTATGTATAATAACAGGAAGGGAATGTTAATATATGTCAAAGATATTACACAATATCAAAATGTC
>CALXEM010000100.1 GCA_944387335.1 uncultured Clostridia bacterium
GACCCAAACGTATTCCCCTCATAACCCTATCACCTAACCTTTAGATCACCCATGTTAATCCCTCCTATTCTCCTGTTTACACGTGCAGCCCCCCTCTATCCCTCCGTACCTATATGTACAGCGCCGCCTGTTCCCGTGGCTATGTCCGCCATTTCCAGCGTAGTGGCGTTTATAAAGCTAAGAACGCTCACTGCTCTTTTGTAAAGAGTAGCTCCCGCATCTGTAAGTCTTATTCGTCTTGCCCCTCGTTCAATAAGTCTTACGCCAAGCTCTTCCTCGAGCATTTTCAGCTGAAAGCTCAGCGGAGGCTGTGCAATGTGCAGTTTTTTTGCCGCCGCGGAGATATTCCCCTCCTCAACTATCGCGGTAAAATATTTAAGCTGTTTTATATCCACTGTATCACCCGACTTTTCAACATTTTAAGATTCAATATGTTAATAACTGTTTCAAAACTATATATACAATAATAATATGGTTACTATATAAAGTAAATAGTTTTAATATAGTTTAAAATTTGCTATAATTGTCCTTGGTTAAAATACATTTAAAAATCCAACTGATAAGGAAGTGTTGTATCTTCTATGTTTAAACTTGCCCGATACTTAAAATTCTTTAAAAAAGAGGTAATTATAGGCCCTATATTCAAGCTTACCGAAGCTGTCTTTGAGCTTATTGTCCCTCTTGTAATGGCTGCAATAATCGATGTCGGAGTAAAAAATTCCGACACCGCCTACATCTTTAAAATGGGCGGAGTGCTTTTACTGCTCGGCTTTGTGGGTCTGTGCTGTGCGCTTGTCTGCCAGTATTTTGCCGCAAAGGCGTCGCAGGGTGTTGGCACAATGCTCAGAAACGACCTTTTTAGACATATATGCTCACTCTCCCACGCGGAGATAGACAAATTCGGAACACCGTCTTTGATAACCCGCCTTACAAGCGACGTAAACCAGCTTCAGCTGTCGGTTGCAATGCTCATAAGGCTTGTCATAAGAGCGCCTTTTCTGGCAATGGGTGCAATCGTCATGGCAATGATACTCGACTTAAAGCTCTCGCTTATATTCCTGCTTGCCACACCGCTTATTGTAGCCGTGCTCTATTTTATAATGAGCCGCTCTGTTCCGTATTTTAAAACAATACAGAAAAAGCTCGATAAAGTGTCTCTCATAACACGTGAGAACTTGGACGGTGCAAGAGTTATCCGTGCATTTTCAAAGCAAAACCACGAGAATATACGCTTTGAAAACGCCGCCGAGGATTTAACAAAAACAGCAGTATCGGTAGGAAAGCTCTCCGCGCTTTTAAATCCGCTGACATATGTAATAATGAACCTTGCAATCGTAGCGATAGTCTGGTTCGGCGGAATAAGAGTAGACGCAGGCATACTCACACAGGGCGAGATAATAGCTTTTGTAAACTACATGACACAGATACTCTTGGCGCTCATAGTAGTGGCAAACCTTGTGCTCATATTCACAAAGGCAGCCGCGTGCGCCGCAAGAGTAAACGAGGTATTTGAGACAAAGCCGTCCGTCAATGAAAACAACGGCGCAGAGCTCAACACCTCAAAAGATACAGACACACCTAAAATAGAGTTTAAAAACGTAAGCTTTTCATATTCACAGACAGCCGAGGAAACACTTTCAGATATAAGCTTTAAGGTGCAGGGAGGTCAGACCGTGGGCGTTATCGGCGGTACAGGCTCGGGTAAATCGACGCTTGTCAGCCTTTTGCCGCGCCTTTATGATACTGTGAAGGGCGAAGTTCTGATAGACGGCGTAAACGTAAAGGATTATCCGTTTAAAACACTCCGCTCAAAGATAGGCACAGTGCCGCAGAACGCCGCTCTCATCTCTGGCACAATAGCGGATAACCTGCGCTGGGGCAACGAAAATGCTACTTTAGACGACATGAAACGTGCCGCCAAAACAGCTCAGGCGCTCGAATTTATAGAAAAACTGCCGAACAACTTTGATTCACCTGTCCTGCAGGCAGGCAAAAATCTCTCAGGAGGTCAAAAACAGCGCCTTACAATAGCCCGCGCACTCACAGGCTCACCCGAGATACTGATACTCGACGACAGCGCAAGTGCACTTGACTTTGCAACCGACGCCGCCCTGCGCCGCGCGATAAAGCGTGACACAAAGGACATGACAGTAATAATTGTCTCCCAGCGTGTCGGAACAATAAAAAGCGCGGACATGATAGTCGTCCTCGACGACGGCAGAATAGCAGGTATCGGCACGCACGACAAGCTCTTTAACGAGTGCGAAGTGTACCGCGAGATATGCCTGTCACAGTTAAGCGAAAATGAGATAAAATCGGCAAATATGCAGAAAGGAGCGTCAGACAAATGAAAGCTTTCGATATGGCAGTCGTAAAAAGACTTCTTAAATACACACGTCCGTATACATTTTTCCTTGTAACGGCGCTTGTAAGCTCAGTCATATACATTTCACTAACGCTTCTCGCTCCTGTTCTCATCGGTAACGCAATAGACTATATTATCGGACCGCAGAACGTATTTTTCGATAAAATTCTCCCTATACTCATATATCTTCTCTTTACCGTAATCGGCGCGTCGCTGTTCCAGTGGGTTATGAGCTATTGTACCAATACTTTAGCCTACCGCACAATAAAGGATATGCGCACAGACGTGTTCAATAAGCTCAGCCGCACACCTCTTAAATTCATTGATTCCAACGCTCACGGCGATTTAATGAGCCGTGTAACGGTTGATATAGAGCAGATTTCCGACGGACTGCTTCAGGGCTTTACCCAGCTGTTTACAGGCGTTGTCACAATAGTGGGAACACTTCTCTTCATGCTATCGGTTGACCCGATTATCACGCTTGTGGTTGTACTCGTCACACCGCTTTCGCTGTTTGTGGCGTCCTTTATAGCAAAGCGCTCGTATAACATGTTCCGCATACAGTCTCAGACACGCGGCGAGCTCGGCGGATATGTCGAGGAGATTATCGGCAATCAAAAGCTCGTAAAGACATTCTGCTATGAGGACAGAGCTCAAAAGAGCTTTGAGGAGATAAACTCACGCCTGTATGACTGCGGAGTAAAGGCTCAGTTTTATTCATCGCTCACCAACCCCTGCACACGCTTTGTAAACGGTATAGTTTATGCTTTGGTCGGAATTATAGGCGCTTTAAGCGCCGTCAGCGGACGTCTTTCAGTCGGTGAAATCTCATGTTTTCTCACCTACGCAAATCAGTACACAAAGCCGTTCAATGAAATTTCGGGCGTTGTAACAGAGCTACAGTCAGCGTTCGCGTCTGCGGCAAGGGTATTTAAAGTCCTTGATGAGCCAGAGGAAACAGACGACAGTAACCTTTACAAACTAAAAGAATGTGAGGGCAATGTCGATATAGAAAACGTGTCGTTTTCATATTCTCCTAAAACACCGCTTATTGAAAACTTCAACTTAAACGTCAAGAGCGGAAGCCGTATCGCAATAGTCGGACCGACAGGTTGCGGCAAAACCACATTTATAAATCTGCTCATGCGCTTTTATGACGTCACAGGCGGCGCTATCAGCATAGACGGACATAAAATAACCGACATTACCCGCCAGAGCCTGCGCTCTAAGTACGGTATGGTACTCCAGGAAAGCTGGTTGTTCTCAGGCACTGTGCGTGAGAATATAGCGTACGGCAAGCCCGACGCCACAGATGACGAGATAATTGCCGCGGCAAAATCGGCACACGCCCACAGCTTTATAAAGAGACTGCCCGACGGCTATGATACAGTGATAACCGAAGCGGGGGCAAACCTCTCGCAGGGACAGCGTCAGCTTCTGTGTATAGCGCGCGTAATGCTCGTCGACCCGCCTATGCTCATACTCGACGAAGCTACAAGCAGTATCGACACAATGACGGAAATACGAATACAGCGCGCATTCACCAAAATGATGGAGGGACGCACAAGCTTTATTGTTGCCCACAGGCTCTCAACGATAAAAGAAGCCGACCTCATTCTCGTGATGAACGCAGGCAAAATTATAGAACAGGGCACACACGAGGAACTGCTCAAAAAAGGCGGATTTTACGCAAACCTTTACCAGAGCCAGTTTATGCCCGCGGAATAAATATAAGCGCAAAAAATCTCAGCCAAAAACGGCTGAGATTTTTTTATTATGAATGGTTCTTGTTTTTTATACGCAAGCAGGCTTCTATGTGCATAATCCAATGTCTTGAAAACGGCATTTGAATAAGCCCGCGAATATCTTTATTGCACCAATAGTCAATCAGCCAAACGGCTTCTTCATCGTCGTTTACTACATTCAGCGATTTTAAATATTCTTTTCTTTCTTCCGGTATTTTTCTTTTTAAGTCCTCATAAGATAAACTCTCAAGCATTTTCTCAGTACTTTCCTTCACTTCAAAAATATATGAATACAACTCCTCCAGATTGAGCTGTTCTGAAAAGTCTGCAATTTGCTGTTTAACGAGTTCATTTCCCGTTGTAATTATCGGTGAATTGATACGCTCTTTATAATTGCCTGCGAAAAATACCTGTTCATCTTTATTTATCACTGAATGCACAACTATATCTTCAATGCGGAAAATATGCCATATAGAATAAGCAATCGTTTTACTGTGATAGCCGTCAGCGTTTATGAACGGGATAGCATTAAAATCCTCTCGGCTCAGTTCTTCTTTAAATGATACCAGTGTCTGCATCAGCTGATTTCGCAGGCAGAGCAAAGTATCAATGCCCGTCTTATAAGTATCTTTCTTTTTTATCTGCGTCTGCATTGTTTTATTAAGTTCAGACCATTCCTTATTCATAATTCATCTCCTTCATCTTTTAATTTGAATTAAAGATGTTCCATCGCATTTGAATTTTATTTATCCTCTATATGTGCCAGTTCCGGATTCTCTATATAATTACCATTCTCGTCTTTTATGAAGGGAAGTCGGCATACTTATCTGTTAAATCATCAATATCCTTTTCACTCAATGAAACAATGATGTGATTAGAATCATAGTATCCTTTTGAATCCGTATTATTGATAAAGTCTTCATATTTTACGGTTTTGCCGTGTTTGAGCATTACATACCATTCTTCAATTCCTTGTATTTGATTTAAAACGATGTATGGAGCTGTCGGAACTACACTTGAAATATCAGCGCCTATTGCATATACTCCGACTAATTTATCATTTACTTTATATACTCTCGGGGCAGCATAGTAAATATCTAATGATTGAATATCATGTAAATACTTTTCAAAATTATCTAAATTATTATCAATTTGTTCTGCCTCTTTAACGCCTATGGAAATAGGGTTGTATATTCCGAATATTTCAAATCTTTTATATTCGTCTTTTCCTATGCTTTCAGAGATTCTCTCCAACCCAGCAGCACTTCCCTCTTTATCAAGCTCAATAAATTTATGATTATCCTTTATATTTACTTTTTCTTCTTCCCTTATATAATTTTTTGTCTTTAATTTACCGCATATTTTCTCAATTATCTCATAAAAGGTTTTTATCTCATATGGAGTTGTAGGCAGGCTCAGCAAAAGGACAATGTCGGTATTGTCCATCGAAATATCTATTCCTCTGGCAAGTCTGTTTTTATCATAAAGTAAAGTGTGGTTTGCTGTTTCATCGGGAATAAGCCTGTAATTTTCATCGGATACCCCATAAGACAACCCTGTTAATTCGATAATATCCTTTATATCAAGCTTCTTTTTAAATATAGAGTTTTGTTTTATTCTTACCGTTACCGACATATCTACCCCTCACTTTCAACTTACGTCTTTTCTCATCTTTATAAAATAAAACTCCGTACCCCTTATGTGATATTATAAGACCACACAAGACAGCTCTTAAATAGCTGTCTTAGTTTTGCAGTTTATTCTCCGCAAACAAGCTCAACACTGACAATTTCAGGTCTGTTATTAAATCTTATAGGGATAATACTATTTCCTATTCCTCTGCTGACAATCATAGTAGTGTTGCTCTCGGAGTACACTCCCGCGTCATATTTCGGCAAAAAGCCCTGATTCGGCGCTACTATTCCGCCGATAAACGGAAGTCTGAACTGTCCGCCGTGCGCGTGTCCGCTCAGCACCAAGTCAACACCCTCAGATACATAGGCATCAAAAGCTTCAGGTCTGTGGGAAAGCAATACACAGTAATCATCGGTCAAATTCA
>CALXEM010000101.1 GCA_944387335.1 uncultured Clostridia bacterium
CGGCTATAACCACGGATATTATGGTCGGTTTCCCGGGCGAGACGGACGAGGAATTTAAACAGTCATTGGAATTTGCCGAAAAACTCGGACTTGCCAAAGCTCATGTATTCGCATACTCACGCAGAGCGGGCACAAGAGCCGATAAAATGGACAACCAGATAACGCGCGCCGTAAAGGAAGAGCGCAGTGCCAAGATGATAGAGGTTACAGACATCACACGAAAAGCCTTTTATGAAAAACAGGTGGGACTTGTCGAAGAGGTGCTTTTTGAAACACTCGACCGTGACAATATGTATGAGGGATATACAAAGAATTATACGCCTGTTCGTGTAAAGAGCGACTGCGATTTAAGCGGAAAGACATTGTCCGTTAAAATAACGCAGGCAAATGATGATTTCTGCTTGGGCGAAATAGAATAAAACCGTTATTTAAAGTATTTTATACATTAAAATATAAAATTATCCGGTCATGATGACTGAAAGGAATGGTTAGTGAAATGGCAGTTTATCGTATTTTTGTTGAGAAAAAGAGTGAGTTTGCCGTTGAGGCAGGCGCAGTTCTCTCTGACCTTAAACAGTCACTGGGAAACGACGCTCCCGAAAGCGTGCGCATAATCAACCGCTACGATGTTGAGAACATATCGGAAAGCGACTTTGAGAGTGTGAGAAACACTATCTTCTCCGAGCCGCAGGTTGATACAACTTACAACGAGCTTCCGGACTGCGGCAACGCTAAAATTTTTGCAGTTGAGTTTTTGCCGGGACAGTTTGACCAGCGCGCTGACTCATGTGCTCAGTGTATTCAGATTTCAACACAGAAGGACCGCCCGACAGTACGTACAGCAAAAGTTTATGTACTCGGCGGAAATATAAGCGACAAGGCATTTGAGGAGATTAAATCATACCTCATAAACCCTGTTGAGTGCCGTGAGGCTTCAATGGAAAAGCCTGCAACACTTGCAGCTGATTACGCTATCCCGACAACGGTTGAAACTCTTAACGGATTTATTGACAAGAGCCGTGAGGAGCTTGCAGACTTTATCAGCACATACGGACTTGCAATGGATATAGACGATATAGCTTTCTGTCAGGATTACTTTAAAAACGAGGAAAAAAGAGATCCTACAATTACAGAAATCCGCATGATAGATACATATTGGTCAGACCACTGCCGTCACACCACATTCCTTACAAATATTGATTCCGTTGAAATAGAGCCTGAGTATGTTAAAGAGACATACTCTGAGTATAAGCAGTACAGAGAGAAGCTCGGACGTACACACAAGCCTGAGACTCTCATGGACATTGCCACAATAGGCGCAAGAATCCTCAAAAAAGAGGGATATTTAAAGGATCTCGACGAGTCTGAGGAGATAAACGCTTGCTCCGTAAGAATAGACGTTGACGCAGAGGGCGAGAAGATACCTTACCTGCTCATGTTCAAAAACGAGACACACAACCACCCGACAGAGATCGAGCCATTCGGCGGTGCGGCAACATGTCTCGGCGGCGCTATCAGAGACCCATTGTCCGGACGTTCATACGTATATCAGGCAATGCGTGTAACAGGTGCTGCTAATCCGCTTTTGCCGTTTGACAAGACAATGAAGGGTAAACTTCCGCAGAAGAAGATTGTCACAACAGCCGCTTCCGGTTACAGCTCCTGCGGTAACCAGATAGGTCTTGCAACAGGTCATGTTGCCGAGGTTTACCACGAGGGATATGTTGCAAAGAGAATGGAGATAGGCGCAGTAATGGGTGCAGCTCCTGCTGAGAACGTTGTACGTGAGGTTCCAAGCCCGTCCGATATAGTAATCCTGCTCGGCGGACGCACAGGACGCGACGGCTGCGGCGGCGCAACAGGTTCTTCAAAATCACACACACTCGAGTCCCTTGAGAGCTGCGGTGCAGAGGTTCAGAAGGGTAACGCTCCTGAGGAGAGAAAAATCCAGAGATTGTTCCGCAATCCTGAGGTTACAAAGATGATTAAACGCTGCAACGACTTCGGTGCAGGCGGTGTATCCGTTGCTATCGGCGAGCTTGCAGACGGACTTTACATAAACCTTGACAAGGTTCCTAAGAAATATGACGGACTTGACGGCACAGAGCTTGCAATTAGTGAGTCTCAGGAGAGAATGGCTGTCGTTGTTCGCAAAGAGGACGCTCAGCGCTTCATGGCTGAGGCTGCTAAGGAGAACCTTGAGGCTACAATCGTGGCTGAGGTAAAGGCAGAGCCAAGACTTGAAATGGACTGGAACGGCAACAGAATAGTAAGCCTGTCCAGAGAGTTCTTAAACTCAAACGGCGCTGCAAAACACACAACAATAACAGTATCAAACCCACAGTGCCACTGCTGCGGCAAGGACGACAAGAGCATTGCCGAGAAGTGGAACGAGCTTGTTGAGGATCTCAATGTTTGCTCACAGAAAGGTCTTGTTGAGCGCTTTGACTCCACAGTAGGTGCAAACACTGTTATAATGCCGTTCGGCGGTAAATATCAGCTCACACCTAACCAGGCTATGGCTGCAAAAATCCCTGTTTTGGGCAAGGATACAACAACATGCTCACTTATGGGTTGGGGCTTTAACCCGAATATTTCCTCTTACAGCCCGTATCACGGCGCTATGACAGCTGTTGTAGAGTCCGTTGCAAAGGTTGTTGCGGCAGGTGGTAGTTACCACAAGTGCTGGCTGACATTCCAGGAGTACTTTGAGAGAACACAGAACAATCCGTCCAGATGGGGCAAGCCTTTCTCCGCTCTGCTCGGCGCTCTTAAAGCACAGCTTGAACTCAAAATCGGTTCAATCGGCGGTAAGGACTCCATGTCCGGTACATTCGAGGATATCGATGTTCCTCCGACACTCGTTTCATTCGCTGTTTCCGTTACAGACGCTTCCAACATCGTTACACCTGAGTTCAAAAAAGCAGGCAGTAACATAGTTTATATTGCTCCTGAGTACGATGAAAACGGTCTGCCTGTGTTTGAGAGCGTTAGAAATGTATTCGATACAGTAGAAAAACTCATCTCCGAGAAAAAGGCAATTTCCGTATGGACAATAGGCTACGGCGGCATTGCTGAGGCAGTTACAAAGATGAGCCTCGGTAACCGTATCGGCGTTAAGCTCACAACAGAAGATGTTGAGCTCTTTAAACCTGTTTACGGCGCATTCGTAATCGAAACTGACGAGGAGTGCGGCAAGGTTATCGGTAAGACAACTGACAGCTATTCAGTAGAGCTTTGCGACGGCACAGTCCTCGACATGATGTCACTTCAGAAGAAGTGGGAGGACAAGCTCGAGAGCGTATTTGCCTGCAATATAAAGACACCTGACGTTAAGGTTGAGAAATTCTCCTACACAGCAGATACAAGAGTAGCTCCTGCAATTAAGGTTGCAAAACCGAAGGTGCTTATCCCTGTATTCCCGGGCACAAACTGTGAGTACGACACAGCACGTCACTTTGAGATGGCAGGCGCTGAGGCTAACATCTTCGTTATAAAGAACCTCACTTCATCAGCTATTGAGGAATCTGTTGCTGAGATGAGAAAGCTTATATCCGAGAGCCAGATTATAGCTATCCCGGGTGGCTTCTCAGGCGGTGACGAGCCGGAGGGTTCAGGTAAGTTCATTACATCATTCTTCCGCAACCCGTCTATCAAAGACGCTGTTCACGAGATGCTCAAAAACCGTGACGGTCTCATGTGCGGTATCTGTAACGGCTTCCAGGCTCTTATCAAGCTCGGTCTTGTACCTTACGGCGAGATAATTGAGATGGACGAAAACTGCCCGACACTCACATACAACAACATTGCACGCCACCAGTCCATGATGGCATACACAAGAGTTGCTTCAAATAAATCCCCATGGTTTATGTACAGCAACGTAGGCGATGTTCACACTGTTGCAATGTCACACGGAGAGGGTAAATTTGTAGCTAGCCCTGAGCTTGTTGAAAAGCTTGCAGCAAACGGACAGATTGCTACACAGTATGTTGACCTTGAGGGCAACCCGACTATGGATATTCGCTTCAACCCGAATACATCTGTATGCGCTATCGAGGGTATCACATCACCTGACGGACGTGTTCTCGGTAAGATGGGTCACTCCGAGCGTGCAGGCGCTAACCTCTATAAGAATATTTACGGCGACTTTGACCAGAAGATATTCCGCGGCGCTGTTGATTACTTTACAAAATAAAGCGTATGTATTTAGAACAGTGTTGAGAGTATAAATCAACAGCTTTCAACACTGCTTTAACATAAAAATATATGCGATATGCCGAATTTGAAAAAATCATAAATAATATGTAAGTCAAACTTGACAAAGCCGCAAAAATTATATTATAATATTTTTCGTGGCGTTATGAGGTGGTAATTATGATTATTGATCTCAAGCAGCTTTTCGAGCTTGACGGTAAAGAAATTCAGTTCAAACATGAGCTGGATCTCAGCGAGGTCGAAATGTGGGGAATACGCCCTTTTAAATCGCCTGTACAGATAGAAGGCAAGGTGTGCAACCGAACAGGTATGGTTTCAATATCATACAAAGTAGGTTACTTGCTGCACACTGTTTGTTCCAGATGTCTTAAAGACGAGTCAAAACAGTGCGAACAGCTCTTTTCTCATAAGCTGGCGGGAGAGCTGAATGACTCCGATAACGATGATTACATCTTGGTGGAGAATTTCAAGCTGGATTTGGACGAGCTTGCAACATCTGATATTCTACTTGAGCTACCAATCAAGACCTTGTGCAAGGAAGATTGTAAAGGACTGTGCCCTAAGTGCGGAACCAACCTCAATGAAAGGGATTGCGGGTGCGATACCCGTCAGATAGACCCTCGCCTTGAGGCTTTAAGAAAGCTTTTAGATAATTGACGATATAAACCTAAGGAGGTGCTGACATGGCTGTACCAAAGAGAAAAGTTTCTCAGGCCAGACGTGACAAGAGACGTTCCAACGTTTGGAAGTTGAGCGTACCGGGTTTTTCAAGATGTACACAGTGTGGAGAACTTAAGCTTCCTCATAGAGTATGCGGAAACTGTGGTTTCTACAAAGGTAAAGAAGTAATTAAAGTAGAGGCTGAATAATTGACGCTTCTCAAAGAGAAATAGGGGAGGGAACATCATTTCCTCCCCTATTTTTTTATGATAAAATAAAGGTGATATACCAATAAAATAAAAAAGGAGGCCTGCGGGCAAAATGGCAGTAAATATAAAGAGCGTAGAGCCGGGGTCGCCCGCTCACCGCGCAGGAATTTGTGCCGGAGCAAAGCTAGTTTCCATAAACGGAAATGAGATAAACGATGTTTTGGATTACCGCTTTTATATGACTGATACAGACTTGGAGCTTATATTGGCGGACGATTCATGGCATACAAGTAAAGTGCAGATAAAAAAGGACGAATACGAAGAGCTCGGACTTGAGTTTTCCACGTATCTTATAGACAAACAGCATACCTGTACAAATAAGTGCATATTCTGTTTTGTTGACCAAATGCCAAAAGGTATGAGAGAGACGCTGTATGTCAAGGACGACGACTCGAGGATGTCGTTTTTGTTCGGCAACTATGTCACCATGACAAATTTAAACGACCACGACATTGACAGAATAATAAAGATGCACATTTCTCCGATAAATATATCGGTGCATACCACAAACCCTGAGCTCAGGGTAAAGATGATGAAAAACCCGAAAGCGGCAAGCTCACTCTCTTATATAAAGAAACTTGCCGATGCAGGGATAAAGATAAACGCTCAACTTGTGCTCTGTCCGGGCATAAACGACGGCGAGGAGTTAAAACGCTCGCTCAATGACTTATCAAAGCTGTATCCGTCTGTTGCGAGCATTGCGTGTGTGCCTGTCGGAATAACGAAATACAGGGAAGGGCTTTTCCCTATTGAGCCGTATAACAAAGAGACTTCAAGACAGACGATAGACATTATCCACGAGTTTTCCGATAAATTCTTGGAGGAGTACGGGGAGAGACTTGCTTATCCTTCCGATGAGTTTTTCTTAAACGCAGAGCTTGACCTACCGGGTGATGAATATTACGGCGAATACAATCAGCTTGAAAACGGCGTTGGAATGCTTTCTTTACTCAGAGAGGAGTTTATGAGCGCTCTTAAAATAGAGGAATACGACGATGTCCAGAGAGATGTCTCGATAGCAACAGGCGTTGCCGCTGCACCTTTTATAAAAGGACTGGTAAAATCTGCTCAGGTTAAGTATAATAAGCTTAGATGCAGTGTATATACAATTAAAAACGAGTTTTTCGGTGAGAGAATAACCGTAGCAGGACTGCTGACTGCCGGTGATATAATAAATCAGCTTAAAGATAAACATTTAGGCGATAAGCTTATTTTACCGGGTGTAATGCTAAAGCAGGACGAGGACGTTTTTCTCGACGATGTAACACTGAAAGAGCTTTCGGATAAGCTTTCCGTAAAGGTTGAGGCGATAGCTTCAAACGACGGCTTTGAGCTTCTGGGAGCATTGATGGAAGACAAGTAAATTAAAATAAACGTTAAAAAGGAAAGGGATGATTTAATATGGCAAAACCGATTATTGCTGTTGTCGGCAGACCTAATGTAGGTAAGTCGACATTGTTTAATAAATTAGTCGGAAAACGCATCTCGATAGTAGAGGATACTCCGGGTGTTACCCGTGACAGAATATACTCCGAATGTGAATGGCGCTCTAAATCTGTAATGCTCGTTGATACGGGCGGTATTGAGCCGAGAAGTGATGACGTAATCCTCTCGCAGATGCGCCGTCAGGCACAGCTTGCGATAGACAGCGCAGACGTCATAATTTTAGTAACCGATTTGCGTTCAGGTGTTACCGCAACCGACTCAGACGTAGCTTCAATGCTCTTAAAGAGCGGCAAGCCGATAGTTCTCTGTGTAAACAAATGTGATACAATAGGAGACCCGCCGCCGGAGTTCTATGAGTTTTATAACTTAGGTCTCGGCGACCCGATAGCTGTATCAGCAGCTCACGGACACGGAACAGGCGATTTGCTCGATGCTTGCTATGAGCACATTGACTTTAACAAAGAGGAAGAATACTCCGACGAATATATCAAAGTAGCCGTTATAGGTAAGCCGAATGTGGGTAAGTCCTCGCTTGTAAATAAAATTGCAGGTGAGGAGAGAGTTATTGTATCTAATATTGCGGGCACAACACGTGACGCAACAGATACTGTAATAGAAAACGAACACGGCAAATATGTATTTATAGACACCGCCGGAATACGAAGAAAGTCAAAAGTTGAAGAGGCAATCGAGCGTTACAGTGTTCTGCGCTCATATATGGCGGTTGACCGCGCAGATGTGTGCGTAATTATGATAGACGCTGTGGAGGGCTTTACTGAGCAGGACTCCAAGGTTGCGGGCTATGCGCACGAGCAGGGCAAGGGCTGTATAGTTGCCGTAAATAAGTGGGACGCCATTGAAAAAGAGACAAACACAATGAACGAGTTCCGAAAAAAGCTCGAAAACGACTTCAGCTTTATGTCGTATGTTCCGTTTATATTTATATCGGCAAAAACCGGTCAGAGAGTTGAAAAGCTCTACGACCTCATAAAATATGTAAACGAGCAGAATTCCATGAGAATATCCACAGGTATGCTCAATGACGTTTTGGCATACAGTACGGCTAAGGTTCAGCCGCCGTCTGACAAGGGCAAGAGACTTAAAATTTACTACATGACGCAGGCTTCTACTCGTCCGCCGACATTCGTATGCTTTGTAAACCGCGCTGAGCTGTTCCATTTCTCATATCAGCGTTACCTTGAAAATCAGATAAGGGAAACTTTCGGTCTTGAGGGTACTCCAGTGAGAATGATTGTACGCCAAAGAGGAGACGGCAAAGCGTAAGCTTACATTTTATATTTAAGAACGTATTTATCGGGAAGGGTGTAACGTAAAGTTATGACAAATTTTATAGGTGTTGTTATTGCGGCTGTTTTGGGATATTTATTGGGAAGCATAAATTCAGCGATAATTGTCTCTAAAATCGTAAGCGGAAAGGATATACGCCAGTTCGGAAGCGGCAATGCGGGTATGACAAATGTATTGCGCACTTTCGGAAAAGTGCCTGCTGCATTCACTGTACTCGGCGACTTTTCAAAGGGCATAATTGCAGTGCTTTTGGCAAGGGTTATATTCTACTATTTGGGCATAACATTTATGGACGGAGCTTATGTTGCGGGTTTTGCAGCACTTTTGGGACATCTTTTCCCTGTATATTTCGGCTTTAAGGGCGGAAAAGGCGTTTTAATATCCGCAGCCATAATTTTAGTTATAAATCCGATTGTATTTTTGATATTGCTTGTGACTTTCTTTGTGACTGTATTTATCTCAAAGATAGTTTCTTTAAGCTCTATTGTGTGTGCCGTTGTATATCCGATAGCAACCTTTGCGGTACTTTATATAAATAAACAGCCGCTTTTGGGTTCTACGCTTTTCGCGGTGCTTATGTCGCTGATAGTCATATATATGCACAGAGAGAATATAAAGCGTCTTATAAACGGTACCGAAAATAAATTCGGTCAGAAAAAACAAAAATAAAGCGAGGTTTTAAAGCTATGGCAAGTATATCTATACTGGGAGCCGGAGGTTTTGGAATTTCTTTGGCTGTAATGGCTCAGAATGAGGGTCATGACGTTACACTTTGGACTAAATTTGAAAATGAAGCGTCTTTGCTAAGAGAAAAGCGCACAAATGAAAGATTACTGCCGTCTGTCGTTATACCTGACGGTGTAAAGATAACCTCGGATATATCCGAAACAAAGGACGCAGACCTTGTAATTATGGCTGTACCGTCGTTTGCTGTACGTGAAACAGCGACGAGACTAAAAGGTATTGTGCCTGAAAGTACAGTTGTTGCAAACGTGGGAAAAGGTCTTGAGGACGGCTCATTAAAGCGTCTTTCTCAGGTTATAGCTGAGGAGATACCTAACCCGATAGTAGTCATTTCAGGTCCGTCTCATGCTGAGGAGGTATCACGCGGAGTGCCTACAACAGTAGTTGCCGCGTCTGCCAACAGAAAGAGCGCAGAGCTTGTGCAGGATATACTTATGAACAGCACGCTGAGAATTTATACAAATGACGATATAGTCGGTGTGGAGCTCGGAGGTGCGCTTAAAAACGTAATTGCACTGTGCGCGGGAATTGCCGACGGATTAGGACTCGGCGATAACTCAAAAGCCGCCTTGATGACAAGGGGAATTACAGAAATAGCAAGACTCGGCGTTGCCATGGGCGCAAAGACAGAGACCTTTGCGGGACTTTCCGGTATAGGTGATTTGATAGTTACATGCACAAGTATGCACTCGAGAAACAGAAGAGCGGGAATACTCATAGGACAGGGTGTAAGCGCTCAGGATGCTGTTAAGCAGATAGGCATGACAGTAGAGGGATACATGTGTGCGAAGAGTGCATATGAGCTTGCAAAACGCGCTAGAGTTGATATGCCGATTATAGAAGAGGCATACAATGTGCTCTATTGCGGCAAAGACCCTAAAGACGGTTTGAGAGACTTAATGGACAGACCGAAAAGACATGAGTCTGAGGTTATATGGCTTTTGTCTAAATAGTAATAAAAATAAAAGGAAACCGATTTTTGATCGGTTTCCTTTTTTACTGTCATTTTTGCGGATTGCAATTTGAGCACGGTTTGTATCCGGCTTCCTCAGCTTCTTCATATGATGAGAAATAGACCTTGTTTTTCTCGGACATATTGTTGTTACAGTCCAGAGTGTGGAATATCTTTGAGTTTTTATTGCCTATAAACTGCGCCTGAGAAGCGTCTGTGTTTGTTTCCTCCTGTGAGGAGGAGGACTGAGAATTTTGAGTGTTGCTGTTACTGTTGCTATTGTCATACGGCTGAGTGTTAAATGCAATGTTTTCGCCGTCTGTTCGGCATACGATAGTACCCTGTGTATCAGTTCTGAAAACAGCCGAATTTGCTTTTTCAAGTTTTTCGATAATCTCCCAGTGAGGATGGCCGTATTCGTTGCCGACACCGCACATTATAACTGAGTATTCAGGCTTTACAGCGTTTAAAAAGTCGTCAGATGTGCTTGTAACACTGCCATGATGTCCTACCTTTAAAACATCTGCACTTAAATCTGCCTTAGTTGAGAGAATGTCGTTTTCAGCTTTTTCCTCGGCGTCACCTGTAAACAGAAACGAACGCTCGTCATACGTTAGCTTTGTCACTACCGAATAGTCGTTTTGTGTGTCGTAGTCATCGCCTGCTGGAGCCAGTATCTCCATAGATAAATCACCATCGTTAATTATGTAATCGCCCGGAACAGCGCTTATCATATCCGCTCCGCTTTCAGCTATTGCCAAAAGCGTGTCTTCAAACACTTTTGTGTTTGCGGCTGTTTCAGGCATATATATTTTTGACGGTGAATATTTCTTTATCACCTCGGCGGCTGAACCGATGTGGTCCTCGTGCGGGTGAGTGAGCACCATATAATCAAGCTTTTGTACTGACTGCTCTGAGAGGTATGAGCTTATAGTCTCAAAATCATCTCTGTTTCCGGCGTCTATCATAATGTTCTCACCGTCAGGCAATTCTATCAGTATACAGTCAGCCTGACCGACATCTATAAAATGTACGCTGAGCTCTTTGGTGGAATCAATTACGACATCGGTAACATTTTTATCCGTCGGTTTGGTTGAGCTTGTCGGTATCGCCGAACATGAACACAATATGAGCGATACCGAAAGAATGAGCGCGGACAGACCGGCTAAATGTTTTAGCTTTTTTAGTTTTTTAATCACTGGGAAAACCCCTTTCCTGACTTTTGTGCGCTTTTATTAAAAAGACGTACAGATAAATATTTATATATGTTCTCCGAGATGTAATACGGAGCTTTTATTTTAGTGCTTGACTGTGCTTTTGCGTTATCATATAACATTATATCACTGTTTTGTGACAGAGCATTTTTTAAAGATACGCTCAAAACGCTTACAGGAAGCATGAGAAGCGTCCATAAAAAATAATACGGTAAGCATATTTGACCGAATAAATTAAACGGAACATTGGAATAATCCCATACATTGAGCTTTAAAAAACCGTTTACGGCAACGCCTGACAAAAGCTCTATTCCTGTTATCAAAAGCGCGCCTATCATACATTTTTCAATTACAGTTGAACTCTTTGACAAATTGCAAAAACAGTAAACGGTGAAAAAACATATTCCGCCTGTTATTGCCATGCTGAAGTGGCTGTAACCTCGCCACAGAATTTCTATGAGAGGGTATCCGTAAAAGCCCAGTAAAAAAGTTATAAGTGAGT